>CAVKTU010000008.1:0-19029 GCA_963659395.1 Holdemanella sp.
TATTATTCTTGTTGTTGGAGGAAATGGTATGAGTTTAGGATTAGAAAACGAGGCGACGGAATTCAAAGAATCATTGGCCGAAAGAGAAGAGGCCATGAAAGATATTGGAGGCATTCTTAATAAACGAGGTAAGGGCACCATCTATTTTGGCGTGAGAAACGACGGCGAAATAGTAGGGCTAAACGTTGGCGCCTACACCGAAAGCGATCTTGCCAATAAAATCAATTCCTCTATTGAGCCGGTGCCGTTTTATAGCATCGAGACGAAGACTGATTCGTTTAATCATAAATTCATTGAAGTGGATTTCCATGGAGATGCTAGGCCGTATCGCGCCAAAGGGGCATATTTTATAAGAAACGGCGAAAGAAGCGATTTAATGCCGACCTCCATTCTTTCAGAGATGCTGATTCAAGCGCAAAAGACATACGATGATTGGGAAAATGCATCATCCGAACTGGGGATGGATGGCGTCGACGAAAAACTATTAAAAGATGTTATAGACACCGGGAACAAACTTAACCGCATGAATTACCGCTATGAGAATGCGGAAGGGGCGCTACGCTACTTGCATTTGATTAACGCGGAAGGTTATATCAATAAGGCTGGAGAGGCTCTTTTCTCCAAAGAAAGGCCTTTGATATGTCGTCTTTCTACTTTGGGTGATATTGACGGAACGGTCTTCATCGATATGCAAAGGGCTAGCGGCAATATCTTCGAATTGATTGATCTCGCCTATGAATACGTTTTGTCAAAACTTGACTATAAGCCGTTTTTTGTGTCAGGCGAAGTCCAACGGACGATGGTGCCAGAAATTCCGCCAGAAGCCATTAGAGAACTTTTGGTGAATGCTTTCGGGCACGCTTTTTATGCGGCGCCCTTTTCGCAAGACGTTGCCATTTATCCTAATAGGGTCTCGATTTATAATCCCGGTCCTTTCCCTTCGGTTGGTAGGCCCGAGGATTTCGCCTCTAAGCTATTGAAGCCGATGGATAAGAACGATCGCATCAATAACGTTTTGTATTTCCGCAACTACATTGAGCATTTCGGGACGGGATTTACCAAGGTTTTTGAGTTATTTAAGCAAAAACGCATTACTTATCATTATCAAAATTTTAATGGCGGTTTTCTCTTTGAAATATTTCGCCCCGGCAAGGTGATGATCGATGAGTCGTTAAATGATTATCAGAAGGTTTTGGCGGTCATTAAGCAAGACGCTTATGCATCTATTGATCAAATCGCGAGTCATGTTGGTAAATCCAAATCGACAGTTAATCGGCTTATTGCATCGCTAAAGGAACAAGGCAGGGTCAAAAGATATAGTGATAAGGGTGAGGAAAAATGGAAGATAATATGAAATTATCTTTACAATTGGCATTCATAAATACTCGATAATATCTAATGAATATTGATTTTTGACACTAAAAATTGATTTTTTTGACATCGGTGTTTTCTATGATGTTTTCGTTTCATTTTCGTCGGCTATAAAAATCGGCTAAGCCACGATGATAATGGTCAGGAAATTGCGATAAGTTAATATCTTCGTCGAAATAGTGTAGGTGCGAACATATTGCAAATAATAAGGATGCTGGTTCGTATACGATTATTAGAGCTATTAATAATGGGTATTTGATAATCATGCTAGGGATGTAATCGAATAATAGGGGTAGAAGGAAAGTCAATAAGGTTGCTAACAGCAAAGGAACGTGCCTTAGATATAGGCTGGCTCCTTTTGTAATGGTGCTAATAAAAGGATTCTCATAGAAGAGGGAAAGGAAGCAAGAAGTGAAGATGATCGGAAAGACCAAAATGACGTTTATTCCAAACAAAACGCCCTCAAACCAAGGTGCGCCTTCGAAGAAAAGGCCAATGAGCCCTTCGGCCAGGGCGATTATCCCGGCGATTAAACCAAGGAATAAAAAGGGCTTAAAGTTGGTTTTAATTCCTTCCTTGAAATCTTCTTTGAAGAAAATCGGTTCGTTATAGCAAAGGTTCTTAAGGATAGGTAAAACCCCCGATAAACCAATAGAGAAAATAATGATGGATATCGAAGAGAAGATATAGAAAAGGAAATTGGCGAAGAAATATGCGCTTTGCTTGGCTTCTTCGCTAAGGATATCGTTCTGAGCGGCGAATAAGGAAATATCCTTGAAAAAATAGGAAGCGAGCAAAGGCAGCAAGAATAAAAACAAAACCATCCCGATGGCGGACAATAACGGAAAATTATGCTTCCAAATATCGAAGAATTGCTCCTTCCTGGAAGAGGGCAAGGAGGAAACAAGGAAGTCGTCTTTCTTTCGTTCCTTCTTTTTCATTGATTCGCCTCTTTAAGCAAAGAAATAAATAACGAGGAAGTATCGTAGGATGAGGAAGTCAATTCTCCGGCATGCAATGATCCTTTGGCGTAGAAGGCATAATAATCCTCATCATGCGTTTCATCGGCGTAGGGGAGGATGGTTGACGCTTCGCCTTTCTTACGAAGCAAAACGCCATAATGTTTGCCGTTTTTCTTAGAAACGTAATCGCTAGATTCGCCCTTCGTATCTAATGGTAGGTAGTGCAGCAAAAGCGTATCGTCATTGATTTGGCTTTCAGGCAAAATCACCAAATCGGCGTTTTCGCGCCCGATGGCGGCGAAATAAGTGGAGAAAGAGCTATCGAGATACGAATAGCAATAAAATTGGATTTCGAGTAGATACGAAGGCTTATTCTCTTCAAGTAACGATTTGGCTTTCTTGGCTTTGGAATCGCAACAGCCGACGAAAACGGTGATCGTCTCCTCGTTCCTAGGCTGGTGGATATAGGAGACAAGCACATATGAAAGAAGGGGGCAAAGGATGGCAAAGCCCAAAAAGAAAGGAAGGCTTCTAGAGAGGGCTTTTTTCGCGTTTCGTTTCATAACCGACGACGAACCTCCCGTTTGTTAACAAATTTATCTTTTCTCCTTCTTTAAATGGCAGTTCTTTGTTCCCTAAATATAAGCAATATGTCTCCTTGCCTTCCTTAGTTTCTATATCTAACCAATAAGCGGCCAAATAGCGATACAAAGTCCTCTCTTTTATGGCGATTATCCTGCCTTCCTTTTTCTCGCTCTCGCTCTCGCTAAGCCCTTTAAGAATCCTTCTTTCCGCGTAAGCGGGCAATAGCCTAAAACAAAGGACGGCGATGATAATCCAAGCAAGGAAGGTCAAATCCAGGGAAAGCAAAACTGTTTCCATAACTTGTTCCTCTCGTTTGAATAACAAGCATATCAATATGGCCACACCACCTAGCAAAAGCGAGCTCAAACATAAAAGCAACCAAGAAAGGACGATGATTTTGCGATTTTTGTTCCAATCGGCCTCTTTATTGACAATAAGGGTTTGCATAGAATTTCTCTCTTATTTTCGGATCGCCGCTCTTTTGTAGTTCTTCTTTGGTCCCGTATCCCAATAATTTGCCTTCCTCAAATATGATGATGTTATCAGCCAGATAGAACGCTTCTTCTAAGGAATGGGTGACGTAAAAGACGGTCGCGCGCCATTCCTTAAGCCCTTTTTTGATCCATTCCCTTTCGATGAAGCGGGCTTCTTGGTCAATGCTGCTTAATGGTTCATCGAATAAAGCGATCATCGGGCGCTTAACCATGGCTCTGGCCAAGGCTACCTTTTGGCATTGGCCGCCGGATAATTCTTTGGGCTTGCGTCCCCATAAATAAGTAAGATCAAGGAAATCAGTCACCTCTTTTACGGAAGAGATGATTTCCTTCTTGTTATATGACATTGCTTTTAAGGGGAAGGCGATATTGTCGAAAACGCTCATGCGGGGGTAGAGGATATACTCCTGGCTGACGTAAGAGATGGGATACATCAACGGATCCCTCTTTGACATATCTACACTACCAAAAGCGATTTTGCCGGTATACGGAAGCAAACCGGCGATGGCTTTAAGCAAGGTCGTTTTCCCCGCTCCAGAAGGGCCTAATATAACGTTAAAGGAACCTTCTGCTACTTGGAAAGAAACATTAGAAAGGGCTAAGGTTTCTTCTTTATGCCGTTTAGAGACATAGGTAAGAGATAGGTTATCGATAACGAAGTCTTTCATACCTAGAAATATAGAGTTTTTCTTATCAAAAGGCAAAGGAATGCCTAAGGCGTTGTTTGGCCTTGGATATTGTCGTTAAGCGGGCGTTTATTTCGTTATGGGAAGCAAGGATGTTGGACGGCCCTTTTAAAGAAGGCTGCGCTAAGGAGCGAGCGTTATCATTCCGCGGTTTTTACTTGCATAATGCGAAAAAATCCATGCAAAAGCCATATATTTTTTGTTAATGACTACTTTTGTTTTTAGGCTAGCCACGCCTCCATCTTATCGGAAATGGGATAAGTATTATTTTCATAGGAGGTGAAGAAGGTCCTGAGGGTGCTATATTCGGTAACGGCCGCTTTATGGGTGGCGTCGCTATCGACTTTGTCGGGGAGGCTAGTTTCAATGCTCTTGGCGGTAGCGAGGTAATCGCAATCCATCGATACAAACGGGGTGATATAGAGATTAGCATCGCAGTTCATCACGACCGTTATCTCCAATCCTTTTTTGCCGTTATACGTATCGTCATCCAAGACGAAAGAAAAATCCGAATTACCATAAGTGTTATGGCCAGAGACGTTTTTGCCGCTGATAGAGACGGTGAAATTCTGATAATTTTGTTTTCCGTTATCTTGCCCTAGCGCGGTGCCGTTTAAGCTGATTCCATGCCAAACTCCGCTGTCGTAACCAAAAGTAAAGTGAACGCCATTAACTTTCGAGAAATTAAAAGCAGGAAGGCCGATACCGTTAGAATCTGTCGAAGAATTGCTGCGCGCGAACTTGCGCGATCCATCAGGCAAACTGGGGATGGTATCAGATGTAACAGCATATTTCACATCAACGCCCGCTGGCTTTGTGTAGTCGGCAGTTTCGCTAGAGAATTTGAAGAGAACCTCATTATTCGCGTTATAGTGAATAGCGCCCCATCTAGCTATTAAATTACAATCGGAATCGACGGAAGTGACCTTATCGCCATCTTCGTCGAACCAGCCAAGGAAGGTTTTGCCGGCAATAGATGGCACATATGTCGGTAATTTGTTTGGCGCCACGATGACTTTTTGGCTGCCTCCCGTATCGCTTAAATTAAGCAACGTCACATCATATGCGCCTTTATAGACGCGCACTTTGATGGTGATGGAAGCGGCGAATTCCTCGCAGGTTATCTTGAGAGTGGCTTCGCCTTCTTTTTTGGCGAGGATCTTATGCGTTTCATCGAAAACGGCCACCGCCTCATTGGAAGAGGTGTAAACGAGGGGATAAGTGGCCGGTTTGTCATTTTCCGTAAAATTGACGATTGGCGTATATTCGGTTGGGTATTCGTCATCGTCGTCGAAGTGATAGCTATTCATCTTTAGGTCATAAGCATCATCGACATATTCGATGTCGGTGTTGCTCAAGGAAAGCTTAAGCGAGGAATTGACTACCTTAATTTTAAGAGGGCTGGTGATCAAAACGCCTTTGACGGTGGCGGAGACAACGTAATCGACCTCGCCATAATTAAGGCCCGAAACATGGATTTTGCCGTTTTCGTAGCTTAAGGAAGCGACGTTTGTTTCCTCATCGACCAAAGACAAAGTGAGATCTTCTACGAGCTTCTCGCCTTTGTATAGGACGTAGGCATCGATGACGTAAGAACCGTTTTTATCGACGGTGGCCACAAGGTCGCTTAAGACGATGCGGGGAGCCATCGAGATGGCGTTCACAGTCAATGCACAAGAATCCTTAAGATCGCCGAGTGCGATATCGATTGTGCAAGTGCCTTTCTTAAGCGCGGTCACTAAACCGTTTTGATCGACGCTAGCGACGCTTGGATCGCTAGATGACCAGGTTGGCGTGCCCTCTTTCCCCGTAAGGGTATAGCTAAGGGCATGCGTTTCATAGGCTTCCAAGGTCAAAGACGATTGGCTGATGCTTATGGAAGCGTTCACGACGCTGCTATCGCCACCCCCTCCGCATGCGGCTAAGACGAAAGAGGAAGAGAGAAGTAATAAGAGGGAAGATAATGGCTTGTTCATCGTTTTTCTCCTTTTATGATTTATAAGCCCCAAGATGTATAGATGGTATCCATCGTGGTGTTCTCATTGGCTTTGGTGACGTTGACTTTCAGACAATCCTCGCGGAAGGAAGCGCGGGCTTCTTGAAGGGCCATGGCGCTATATTTGCCTGAATGGTGTTCCAAAAGGGCATAACGAGGGAAAATTGATTCCAAGATGATGTTATTGGAAATCGTTTCATACAAAGCGCGGTTATTTTCGCGGAGGACTTCGATTGCCTCTTGTGCCTCATTCATATAACTTACCCAGCGGTCAAGGAGGGTCTTAGGCCAAAAACGGGATTGGGAAATATTGTTATAGATGGTGCCGTTGATATCCGTCGCGTAAGTGTTTTGGATATAGGCGAATTGGTCTTGAAGCTCTTGGAAATAGGAAAGCATGATGGAACTCGCGGGTCCGAAATAATTAGCGAAGAAATCGTTGACGATTTGTTGATAATCGCTATTGACGTCGAATTCGGCGACGGAATTGAAATATTCCTTGAATCGGCCAAAGCAGGTGACGGCTCCGTTATTGTGCTGCCCTTCGTTATACATATATTGGGCGTTGTTTTCGATGCAGAAACGGTATGTTTCGATCATCGTCGAATAGGTGTTTAAAGGATATAGATAGTGATTGAAGTTGGTTTCGTATAGCCAGATATACAATTTGTTCGACAAAGCGCCCCAGCCTTTGATCGCGTTGGCGTAGCTAAGGTTATCTTCGTGATAGAAGGATTTGGTGTAGCACGCGCGGATAGGGGCGATATAGGGGCCGACATGCTCATTGCAAACGACATCGGGGCTAGTGGGGACGTATTGGCCTTGTTCGTTTAATTTAGCGCAGGGGCTTTCCGTTTTATGATAAGCGAAGAAGACGAGGTTAAGTTCCCTCTTCTTGGTTCCGTTTTTGTCGGCTTCTTCTTGAAGATATGTCTGGATTTTGTCATCCAAGGCATTGCAGAACTTGACGACCGAGCCGCTGGCGGCGCCATATTTTTCGACGTCTTGCTGGCACGCTTCGCAATCGCAGCTATCGTAATTGTCTTGAATGGAGAAGGTGATGGCGCCGACGCTTTTATTGGTGGCTAATTTGGCAATCATCTTGGAAGAAGCTTCCTCAATCATTGCTTTATATTCTTCCTCGTCGCCATGGGCGGTGTAGCAGATTTGGGTTTGGCCGCTGTTATACCATTTTGGGTGTGTGTCTTTATAGGTACCCGGCGAGAGCCAATTAAAGGAATTATGGAAGGCGTCGATCTCCTTATCGGAGAAGAAGACTTCGGTGGAATTTAAGAAACCGGTTTCATAACTATAGTCCGTATCGACTTTGTTGCTTTGGGTGCGGTAGGCGAAATCAGGCCGTTCGACGACTTCTAAGTCAGGCAAGGCGACTTTGCCATTTTTTACCTTGTCATAGGTGACGATTTCATCGCTATAACGGTTATATCCGAGCACGTAACGAAGGAAGGAGATGGCCGCTTGCTGATAGCCGCCGTCTTCTTTGACGCGGATGAAGGCTGATTCGCCTTTGGTATCGAATTGGTAGCCCGTCAAGAAGAGATCTTCCGATGAATCGGTTATGCCCGCTTCTTGCCTTAATTTATCGCAGCCTAAGACGATGAGATTGTCGCTAGAAGAGAAAGCGTCTTCATCGCTTAATTCGTTGCTTTTGATATTCGCGCCGGTGGCTTGCAAGATTTTGCTGGCGATGAAAGAGGCAGCTTTGGCGGCGTAATCGTTATTCTTTTCGTAGACAATCCGATAATCGGAAGAGCCGTTTTCTGCCAAGACGCGGTTAGTGTTCTCCGTTACTTTGACGTTATGGAGGGTTCCGGATATTTCGTGATGGACGACCTCGTCAGTTGGCTTAATGACATCGGCTTCCTCTTTCTCACCTCCCTGGCATCCGAAAAGAGGCAGGGTCATGATGAGTAAAATCGGAAGTTTATAGGTTTTCTTTTTCATGGCGTTCTCCCTTCTTATAAAACCTCGATTTGGCGAGATAAGTAGGCGAGGTTGCCGACCTTATCCATGGCCCTAATGCGCAAGGTATAGGTGCCGCGCGTATTCGGTTTGAAGGCGTTATACGACGAATCGATGAGATAGCTTTCGCCTGATGGGGAGTCGATATAGACGGTGGTATCGAAATCAGAAGCGTTTTCGCCGACGATTTCGAATTTGGGAATACGGATATATTCGCCTAAAGTTATGCTTGAAGCGGGCTCCTCTAATAGCTTGATGACAGGAACATTGGAATCTTCGACGTTGATGGCGTAATCGAAGGTGCTCTTTTGCTCGGAGGAATCGCTGGCGGTGTAGGTGACGATGTATTGACCGCTTTTGGAGAGGTTCAGGCGATATTGGCGGTCGGCATAGACGTTATCGAGTAAAATGCCATCGGTATCGGTGGCCGTTTCGCCATCGGGGTCTTTGACCGAAAGCAAGCAAATGGAATTAGGATCCAAGACGTCGCTTACCTCCACGCGATTGACGTTCACCGTCTCGCCGATGGCGTAACTGCCGCCGTAATCGCCATTAATAAGGAATCGTGGGGCGCTATAATCGCTTGAGGCATAAGCAAGGCTTTGATTGTCGATGCGGTTCCAATAGAAGCCGGCGCCTTTGCTGGCGTTGGCTAAGGAAATAACGAAACGTACCTTTCCCGAGCTAAAGCCCGTAAAGGCATCGCCGTTATCGAAATAGCGGCCATCCAGATTGATGCCATTGAAGGAGAATTTGCCATTGCTATAGGAGAAACTTAGGCTGGCTTCCTTGCCGACGATATTGGTGCTTGTCAAATAGGCACGGGAATCTAATTGGTAGGTGATGTCGCCATTAGCCGCTTTAAGCAATTTGACGCTGACTCTTTCTTCTTCGTTCATCGAATCGACGAAGGTGCAAGAGAGGGAAGAGAAATCGCTAGCGGTTGGATCGGTTACGATTAAAGTTGAACATTCCTCAGCCAAGACGGGATTGACGAATTCGACTGACATGGTGCCCTTCTTTTGAGCGTGGACGCCGAAGTTTACGTCGCCAACTTCGAAGGAGGCGTTATCGCCAACGAAATAATTCTCGATGTTGAAGCGCTCGATGCCGCCGCTATAGACGTAAGGGCTGATTACGGTGACCTCTTGTTTATAAGAGAGGTCCTTATAATGGTAAGTCAAAGCGATTTTCCCTTGGTTTAAGGCGGTTTTAGGAACGAAAGAAGAACCTGATTCAAGGTCATATTCGCCATAATCGTCCTTCACGGCGACGTTTAAGAGGACTTTTTCTTCGGTCCCAGAAGAATAATCGTAGCAATAGGCTTTCGGCAATTCGTAGACGGCATCGCTTACAAAATATTTTGGCAAAGCGATGTCATCGCGAAGGACGGGAGTGGGGTTGGCGATAACGGATAAATCGTAGCTCGCTTCGCTTTCGCTAAGGAGAATATCCTGGGCTTTTGCAAGGATTTTGTAATTTCCTATGGTTTTCGGGACGAAAGAAGAGGAAGACGATTCGATTTTCTCATCGTCTAGGTAGACTTCGAAGGAGACCGTCTTTTCTCCTGAGCCGCCCGTGATTTTATATTCGGGGAAGGAATACGTTTCGCCGATTTTGCTTTCGCTTATAGGCTTCAGCAAATCGATTTTTAAAGGCTCGACGGCGGCGGTTGTCACGTTCACGATTTTTTGAGCGCGGTTGCCGCTACGATCGCTAGCTTCATAGACGATGGAATAAGTGCCATCCCACTTGGCGAAGAAACGTCCGTTTTCTATTTGGATATTCGTTTGGCGGTTGGTGCCGTAATTGTAATAGACGTGGGTTTCAACCTCGCATTCGCCATCCTGCCCATCGCTTGCGGTTGCCTTGTATACGGGGTAAGAGGATCCGACTTTCGCGGCGGGAATCTCTTCGGGGGCGACAACATCGATCGTCGGAGCGGCGACGTCAACGACTTTCGTTTGGGAAATATCTTGACCTAATAAATCGAGGATAACGAAATTGGCGGATGAGGAGGAATAGCCTTTGGCGTAAATCGATAAGGTCACCAAATCGCTGGAGAACCCTTCCCAAAGATTTGAATAATAAGAAGGATTATCGAAATCGGTGACGATGAATGAGCCTTGGAACAATTCTTTGGTTTTGTAGTCATAGCGAAGGTCGATATAGAGATCCCCGGTATTATATTTCTCCAAAGGGTGTTGGCCTTTCTCGTCGGTATAACTCGTATAATCGCCATAGAAACTATGGGTGGTGGCGCAGCCGAAGCCGTCATTGACGTGGATTTTATTGAAATTGGCCTCATAGCCGGTGAATTGCTGGTTGTTCGTTTTGGCGGCGATATATGACCAAGGAGCGGCGACGCCCTCATTAGAGGCATTGATCCTAATCGTCATGGCGTTATCCTCGTCAAAGCGGTCGGTCAAAGTGATATATAATTCCGAGAAATCAAGGCTTTTTAGATTGGTAGGCGCGGCGAACCAACTGATGAGGTTTTGACCTTTGGAAAGATCGATCGGGGCGTTGAAGGTCATCGTTTCGCCTTCCGCCAAAGAGACATAGAGCCCCTTCTTTTTGTAGGTGCGCTCGCTTTGTTCATAGGAAGATAATGATTTGCTCCCACTAAATTGGAGGAAGGGGGAACGGACAAGGAAGGAATGCTCCTCGTTATAATATTTGCCGTTATCGTAGGCGGAATAATGAAGCTTATATATCCCCGATTCGTTTAAGACGACCTCGCTTAAAGCGAAGGTGTCGCCGCTAGGGAATTCGATGGTCGCGGAATACAGAACCCCGTCTTTTTCTAATTTTGGAATGATGAAGGTCGAATTGAAATCGTATTCGTCTTTGAGGCTAAAGGGCTCGATGGCTTCTTCGGAGAAGGCCTTGACGGCGCTAGGCAAAGCCAATAAAGGGGCCGCCAATAAGGGGAAGAGGAGAAGATGACGTTTTGTTTTCATATTAGCCTTTGATACCTCCCATGGTTAGATTTCCAAGTAGTTTCTTATGGAATGCTAAGAAGATGATGAGAACTGGGACGAGCATTAACGCGGCCGCGGCGCAGCGGCAGGGGACGCTGGAAATGGAGCCTTTAGTTAGGAATGACATGTTGTACATGCCGACGGCGATCGTCGGATAATCAGGCAAATAGACAAGCGGCACCTGGTAATCGTTCCAGAAGGTGATGAAATTGATAAGTAACACGGTCATGAAGATGGGGCGGGCCATCGGAAGAACTAATTGTAAGAGGATACGGAGGTTGCTGGCGCCATCGATTTTGGCCGCTTCGGTATAAGCGTTAGGAAGCGCTTTGAAGTAATTATAGAAAACGATGAAATATAGGCCTAAGAAGTTCGCTTTTAGGATCCAAGTGCCCCAAATCTGGTTATAGAGGCCAAAGCGTTTGGCCATGGCGATTTCGGCTGGTAGGCTGCCGACGATAGGCAAGATCATCGCTATGATGACGATGAGATAGATGATTTTGGAGAGCTTGAAATCGAATTTGGCGCAGACGTAGCTCGTGACGCAGGGGATTAGGGTGGCAAAGAACGCGCATCCGATCGAATATAAGAAACCGTATAGGAAGAGAGTGGGGAAGGTCACCAGCTCATCGCCGTTTTTGATGGTGATATAGAATTCCTGATAGACCGTTTTGAAGTTGTCGAAGGTCCATTTGCTCGGCAAGCCGATGACGTTGATGCGAAAATCCTCATAGACGTCTTTGAAGCTCGTCATTAAGCCCCATAGAAGCAACACGATGATCGTGAGGCAATAAAGGAAAAGGAAAAAGACGATGATGGCGCTCATCGGGGAGATTTTGGCGCGCGGCTTATGGCGAGATAGACGAAGTGACGCTTTCTTATTCATGGTCTATTCCTCCGATGGTCCGAACCGCTCCAACAATTCTTTGACGATGAGGGTCAACGGAACGGCGATGAGGGTGAGAATCAACCCGATAGCGCATATAAAGGGATATTGCGATTCGTTGTTGTTGGTCTCGATCGTCTGCTTATACAGATAATATCCATAGGTTTGTATGTCTTCGCTGGCCAAGGGGCCAAAGAAAGAATAGAGGTTTATCTGATTGACAAAGATGGAGGCGACGCCGGTGACGATGAAAGTGGAAATCGTTGGGAAGATGCTAGGCAGGATGATATGGATGAATTCGCTCCAGCTATTGGTGCCATCGATTTTGCCCGCCTCGATGATTTCAGTGGAGATGCCGCTCATGGCATTGGAATACATGAGCACGCTCGTGCCAAAGCTTACCAAAATGTTATAGAAGATGACGGCCCCGTAACGGGTCTCCGTGTTTTCGATTAAGCCTTTGATGGTGATGCCAAACCATTTGGAGAAGATCTCCGGAATGGCGAGCTCCACGAAATTCTGATAGATCGTGACCATGACGATGGCCGAAAGGATCGAAGGCAAGAACAGCATCACCTTGAAGAAGTTGCCACAGGGCAGTTTCTTATAGATGAAATAAGAGAAAAGCAAAGCCAAGATGGTGCTTATCGAATAAGTTAGGAAGAAAGATAAGAAGGACAAGCCGAAGATATGGAGCATGGAAGGCTTAAGCATTTCGTTCCAAGCGTCCGTAAAAGGTTTTGACGTCCAGGTTATGGTGCCCGTTAAGGCGTCCACGCTTTGGAAGGCGTATAGGAAGCTACGCCCATTGACGCCGATATAGAAGATGGCGAATTGGGCGATGGGGAAAAGAAGCATCAAAAGATAGAAAGGCAGATCGTGATATGCTTGTTTCTTCTGACGCTTTAATTCCATGGCGACTATTCGCTATATTTCGACCACTTATCTTTGTAATATTTGTTCATGCCGGTGAAATAGGCCGCGGCCGTATAGCCTTTTTCGACGATTCCTTCGGCGACGTATTGAACCGTGCTTGAGCCGTTACTCGAATAATATTGGTAGCGCGGATCGAAATCGGATTCGTTATTGGCGAAGAAGGAGGAATTGGCATAAGGATAAACGATATCGGCCTTTTCCTTCAATTCGATGATGGAGCGGCCAAAGGTCGTCATTTGGGCTTTTTCTTCGCTAGTGAGGCTATAGTTAAGGGCCTTCGGGGTATTGGTGGTGATGGTATATTCCACGAGGGATTCGTCGGTGTTGGCGAATTTGATGAATTCCTTGATGATGCTCTTCTTTGCTTCGGCGACGTTCGCTTTCATGAAGCAAAGGGAGAAGTGGGTGTCCGCTAAAGTCGTTTTGCCTTCGGCGACCTTTTCGGTCGTGGCTTTTGGCAAAGGCATGAAGCCGAAGTGGCGGTTAGCGGCCGAATAGGCTTCGCCCTTCGAATCGACCATTTTCTCGAAGACGCTCTTGGCTTCGTTTTGCCACCAGATGCCATCGCTAAGCATGGCGATGGGCTTGGTGCTTCCGCCATCGTTGCCGGCATAAAGGAAATCCCGTTGAGCATCGGTGTGGGAATAGCCGGTGTTGGTGTATTTGTCGTTATGATAGGTGCTCGTTTTGAGAATTTTCTCTAAGAAGGAAATCGCATAATATTTCCCGGGCATCCTGGAGGTTTCATATCCGTTCGCGGTCGTGATGGTGGTTGCCGAGGCGTCCATGGTTAATTCATTATCGACGATGGAGGCCAAATTAAGGCTGCCGTCTAATGTATATGATGTGGTCATGGCGTCTTTGCCTTCGTAATCGGCGGCAAAGGCATTCACAAGCCAATTGAGATAATCTTTGTAGTTATGTCCGTTGGTAAGGAAGGGAGTGCAGTCCTTTTTGGAAATGTATTCGCAAAGGGTGAAGAATTCATCGTAAGTGGCGGGCAAGCCGTCGTCGCTAGTTCCTTCTTGGCCATCGGGGCCCGCCGACTTCTTATTATTGCGGGTGGTGATGAATTGGTCATCTAAACGCGTGCCGGTAGGCGTTTTGGCAAAATAGAAACCTTTCTCGTCAAAGAGGTCGATATTATAGGTGAGACCGAAATAGGCCGAATAGTGGGGGACGGCATAATAATGCACGGAACCATCCTCCTCGATGCCATAGAAGGAAGCTTGCTCAGAAGAGAGCTTATCAAGAATCGATTTGTCCTCTCCGTAATCGCTTAATTTGGCGGTGACGGCATCGGTGATATCGCCGAGGATGCCTTTTTTCTTAAGTTGGAAATAAGAGCTTTGCTCGGTGAAATAGACTTCGTTACGGCCATCGAGGATCTGATCGGAGATGCTGTTGACGATGTTGCTGACGTTGTCGATGATGATTTGAACGCCTTTCTTACCTTCTTCGATGCTATCCTCGCTATGAGCGGCTTCGAAACGGGTCTTGAGTTTGGAAAGCCATTCGGAACCGTATCCGCCGGCGTAATTGCTCACGTATATTTGCGTTTTGCTGGAATCGATCTTCTCGCCAGGGCTGACGGTGCCGCAGCTAGCTAAAGCGGCGCTTAAGCTGGTGGCCGCTAGAACGACAAATGTTTGTTTTCTTTTCATCTTTTCTCCTTTTCCTTCGCTACGTAACGAAGTTTGATTGGCGACGAAACGGCAGGGAAACGTGACGTTTCGGCGGCTTAGAATTTTTCTAAGTTCCTTTGGAAGCGGTTACATTAGGTGGGCAGAAACTACCTCATGAAAAAGATGCTTTCCAATGCCGCAAACATTCTAAGTCAGACCCCTAATATCCATTAGATATTTATTAATTGCATATTTGCGGTTTTTATCCATTTGGGATATCCTCGGATATGACTCAATAGCGGCCTAAACAACTAAATATTGAAGCATGAACGCCTTTCTTTCTGGCCTGACACAAACAAAGTAAAGACGAAAGCGTTTGCTTTTTGGTATTAGGCGAAAGAATTGTCTTTGGCTTTGTTTTAGGGGTGGCGATAGAACGGCACTTCAAAGAGATGCTGCCTGTTTATAGATCCTTTTTTGATTATATACGGGCGATTTGCAATGCTTTTGGCTTTTGTAGAAGTTCATGGATTGCTTTCTTCCATGGCTTCAAGGCGGAATTGCTTAGGTGTTTTGTTTGTTTCGATGCGGAAGAAATAGACAAAATAGGCGGCAGTGGAGAAACCGCAGAGGGAAGCGATCTGGCCAATGGAATAATCGGATGTTAATAAGAGATATTTGGCCGCTTCCAAGCGGCGGTTAGAAAGATATTCTTTTGGCGTGATGCCGGTCTCTTTTTTGAAACGTTTTTCTAAGGAACTGCGTGACATGCCATATTTTTTGGCGAGGGAGGTCATTTCGATATCCTCGCTATAGGATTCGTTGATGTAGCTTTGCACTTCGAAAACGAAGGAGGAATAGAATTTGCTTTTGCCGTCTTCGACTTTGTAGCCTTTTTCCTTCAGGCGGTTGATGAGCATTAAATAAAAGGAAAAGGCATCTAGGTAAGACAAGAACGTATCGTCGGGATATTGGACGAGATTGTCATAAGAACATTTTAGATGGGAAAGAAGGTTTTGCATGAAGAGGGGTTCGAGCTCGATCTTTAGGAAATCGGAGGATTCTAGGCAAATCGAATCGGTGGTTTTTAATGCGTAGTATTTAAAATCAGAGGAGGGGTTTATCTTTTTCTCGGTGTGGGTCGCGTTAGCGGGTATGATGTACACGCAGTTGGGCTCGATTTGGAATGATTTGGTGATGCCGACTATCTGACCTGAACCACTGCGAGGGACGATGATTTCGAAGTTTTGATGGGTGTGGAAAATAGACGGCTCATCATTTAGTTCCGTGTAACTTAACGAGAGGAGGGGATTCCTCCTTCCGATCAATCCGATATCATGGAAATAGACCTTATTGAACATACTAATTATTGATATTGATATCTTATTTTTTTATATAGATATGTCAAGGGGCTAGATATGATGAAATCAGCTTTTCGGCAATATTTAAATGGCCTATACATTAAGGAGGTATCTTATGACCCGAAAACCATTGATCTTGGGAGCCAGTGCTCTTTTGCTTGCCCTTCCTCTTTTAGCCGTTCCGGCGGTTGCTGGTGGATTCGTTGTCAATGACGTGGCGGAAGCGAAAGCGGAAACGACTGTAAAAACTGTTGAGATTAAAGGAGCAAGAACGGCTACAAACACAGGTTCTCCGAATTATCATGGAGTTTACATTCCAACCGACCTTCTTGCAAAAAATGCTACTTACAGTGGATCTTATTATGATGTGAGCGGCGCCGTTCATGACGTCGACGTTTATAATCAAGGAGAAGCGCCTGGTGTAGATGGCTATCATCTAATACAGGTGCGAGTAAACCCGATGATTGATAAGACGATCTTGAAAAAGGAAACAGTTTTTACAAATAAGGCGGATGCCACTGATACTTTTTTCTTCGATAAAGACTATTTAATAACTTTCAAAGCTGACTGGCAGGCTCCCACTGTTGTTGAATACACCGGGCCTATTGTGAAATCTCTTGAATGTGTTGGCGCTAATGCTAGCCAATCCAAGCCATCTTTTTCTAAATATCGCATTTACGTTACATTGTCAGTCACCACATACGGTCACTCTTATTCTGGCAAAATATACGATGTCAGTGGTAACGAATACGATGTATCTTTCAAGAATGAAGGAAGCGAAGTTTATGGAGAATCAGGCACCAAATATCATATGCTTGATTGCGCGCTCGCTAACTGGTCCGATAACATCGTCATAAAGAAGGATACTATATTTATTGACACCGTTGATATGACAGCCGGCGTATCTTTCGACAAGGATTATCTCATCGCTTACGAAGGCGAAGGAGTAGCTCCGAGTGTGGTTGAATATACGACTTCTGCCGAGGTTGATTACTTCGTCAAAACCTATATGCATCCCGAAATTGAAGCTACTGATACTGGAACTGGGAAGTGCTTAGGCGCCGATGGTTACTACGCTAAAGCGAAAGCGGCCTATCAAAAGCTTTCTGCTGATGCCAAGAATCTATTCGATACTGATTCTAATTATGCTGCTTATAAAGCCCGTTATGACGCTTGGGCTTCTTTCAATGAAGGGATCGATACCGGCTCCAAGAGCGCTTTCGGACGCAAGACAAAAGAAGAAAGCTATGTCATTCCTGTCATTGCTTCCTTGTCTCTCGCCGTTGGCGTCAGCGTGGCCGCGATGCTCTTCCTTCGCAAAAAACGCAACAATCAATAATTCCTGCGTTTTCTAAAAATCTCCGCAGAATCTGTCTCTAATCAGACTCTCTACCATTTAAAGCGTAACGACGAAGAAATTCCGTTATGCTTTTTTTGATTTTGAAACAAAGGAATTTTCTGTTCGCTAGACGTATCAATCTTAGCGATTTGAATTTTATCATTATTGTAGGTTCAGTAAGAGAAACTGTGGTAAAACATATAAGTGAACTATGGGTAAAAAATTAAAAAAATAAGTTGTTGTCGGAATTATTTTATTGTGCAAAAATATGGCATGGAATATTTGAAAAGATATATCGAAAGAGATGTTGCAGATGCACTAAAGACATCTGGCGTTGTGGTGGTAGCCGGGCCGAAATTTTGCGGAAAGACGGAAACGTGCAAAAGGTTCGCGAAAAGCAAAATTGCGCTTGACGAAAAGGGGATTATTGGATTTGCTGATGCCGATCCAAGGGGAGCCTTGATGGGGGATACGCCAAGGCTAATTGATGAATGGCAGAACGTGCCGAACCTTTGGAATGTCGCCAGGTCGGAGGTCGACCGACGTGAAGAGAAATTTGGTCAATTTATTTTCACTGGCAGCTCCACCCCGGCCGATATGGATGAGATATTTCACTCTGGGGCAGGGCGAATCGTTACCGTGCTGATGCGCACGATGAGCCTATATGAATCGAAAGAATCTAGCGGAGCCGTTTCTTTAAAGGAACTTTTTGGTGGCAAGAAAAAGATCTTCTTTATCAACGAGGATTACGGCTTAAGAGATACGGCGTTTTATATTTGCCGTGGCGGATGGCCAATGTGCATAAATATGGAAAAGGAAATTGCTTTAAAGATTACCCGTAATTATTGCTCGACTCTTTTTGATTTCGAGAATTCGAAGAATAAAAAATTCCGTAACAAGAAACCCGAACTGTTTCGTCTCATCCTCAGAAGCTATGCCAGGAATATTTCGACGGAAGCTCGCGCCGCAAAGATTCTAAACGACACCAATGCTCACGAAGGCAGAAGCATGGCCATTGAAACCCTAGATGAATATCTCCGCGCTTTGCATGATTTGTTTATTCTGAAGGATATCGAGGCCTGGAATCCGAACTTCCGAAGCAAGACCGCGATCATTAGCTCTCCAACGCGGCATTTTGTTGACACATCAATTGCTGCTAATGCGATTCATATTTCCGTAGATGATTTGCTAAATGATCCTAAAACGTTTGGTTTTTTCTTTGAGGATTTTGCCGTCAAAGAGCTTTCTATCTACGCTCAGGCATTGGGAGGGGAAATCAGGCATTTTCGCGATGCGAATGGGTTGGAATGTGATGCCGTGATGCATTTAGAGAACGGCGAGTACGCTTTAATTGAGATTAAAGAAGGAAGCAGCGAATCCATAGAATACGGGGCCAGCAGGCTTCGATTATTAAAAAAGAAGATAGTCGCAAATGGCCAAAAAGAGCCATCCTTTTGCATGGTCCTAACTGCATGCGGGCACGCTTTAACCAGAGCAGATGGCATCCATGTGGCACCTATTAACTCGCTTAAAGATTAGAAACGCATGGAACAATTTTTGGCCGTGCGTCTTTCTTTGGCGAAGAAACATAGTGGACGACGATTGTTAGATTTCCTAAAAACAACTGCAGAACCGCCTTTAATTAGGCATTTTCTTTTTTAATCAAAACGTGGCGTTTAAATAACTTCGTTGAGTTTTGAGCGATTTTTATCAAATTACAGGTGAATAAAAGCATTGCGTATTTTAATACAAATTGATTTGCTACAAATTAATTTGCGTAAAAATATTGTAAGTGATATTTTGATGGTAGGAGGGTCAAAC
>CAVKTU010000009.1:0-18929 GCA_963659395.1 Holdemanella sp.
GGTTAGTGGCGTCTTCAGCTCATGCGAGGCGGCATCAACAAATTCTTTTCTTTGCTTTTCCGCCTCCTTTTGCAAAGTGATGTCGTTAAGAACGAATAACGAATAATCAGCAGCGTCTTTTTGAAAAACCATGTAGGTTTTGCAATGATTTTCATCTTTATAAATACTTAAATCTTCTAATTTGATCTTCTCCGGAAAAAGATTGCCGTTCACAAAAAAGAGGTTTTTGGCCGCTTTATTGATGAAGACGATTTCACGGTCCTTGGCGATGGCAAGAACGGGATTAGGAAGATTGGAAAGAAGGACGGACATCTTCTCCTCCTCTTTTTTAAGCTGCTGGATGGTTAAGGATAAATCACGGGATATTTCATCGATGTCTTTGGAAATCCTTCCCAATTCATCGTCATTCGAGACGCTGATCAAGGAAAGAGTTTCTCCGTTCTTTGCTTTCGCTAAATTCCCTTCGATTTCCTTAAGAGGCCGCAAAGAGCGAGAGGTCACAAAACATATGCCAACCACTGAAAAACCTAAAGCCAAAACGGCGGCTAGAATCATCCACGGTATATAACTGGACAAGAAACTAGCTAATGACGATAAGCGCAAAGCGACGCGGATCACATACGTATTCCCGCCGATAGTCTTCGTCTCGGCGTAATAAACATATTGGACGCCAACGCTTTCGCTAGAGCGGATCGCCACGCGCGGCGAACCCTCCAAAGCGGACTTAACCTCTTCCCTGTCTTTATGGGAAGACAATTTGCTAGCTTCTTCCAAGGAATCCCATAAAACCGTTCCGTCGGCATCTATAATCGTCTCGCGGATATCTTCATCGGATACGCTCAAAGAGCCAAAGTCTCCCGTAAAAGCTTCTTTATAGGCATGGGTCAAAGCAATCGTGTGTGCCTCAGCCTCGTTTATCAAAGCTCGCTTGGTTAACAAGATTCCCGAAGCGGACAGCAAAGATATAACAAGGGCGATAATTAGCGAATGCCAGATAGCGAGCTTCTTTTTCATCGCAATATGTATCCAACCCCGCGAATGGTGTCGATATGGACATCGCTATCCTGGAGTTTTTTCCTTAATTTAGAAACAAAGATATCCAACGTTCTTGTCTCAATGTCACAATTAACGCCCCATACCTTATCCAACAATTCTTCTTTGCGAATGGCCCTTTCGCTATTGGCAACAAAATAGACAAGCAGGTCATATTCCTTATGCGATAACCGCAACAAGGCGCCATTAAGAGATATTTCATGCCGCTTTTCGTCGATTACGAGATTTTTGAAAAAGATGCCTTTCTTTGGCGCGATCTTGCGAAGATTGGCTTTGATTCGCGCCAATAGCTCCATCACTCCAAAGGGTTTCACCAAATAATCGGACGCCCCTTCATTAAGTCCCTTAACCTTGTCCGTTTCTTTTCCTTTGGCGGAAACCATGATGACAGGAATGGAGGCATATTCGCCAGCCATTAAGTTACGCAAAATACTTAAACCGCCGTCACCCGGCAACATGATATCCAAAACAATCAAATCAGGACGTTTGCTTTTGATGGCGCTCCAAAAAGACGATCCGTCCACAAAAGTTTGGCAACAATATCCGCCTAACGGCAGCGCCTCTTCATATAAGGCGCGAATGCCCTCTTCATCGTCGACGCAGTAAATCAGTTCTTCACTCATGACATTAGGATACCGAATGCGTGCCCGTCGAGGAATAGTCGACCCATTCTCCCACGTTAACGGCATGATCGCCGATCCGCTCAAGGTATTTGGCGATCATCATGAATATTATAGACTGCTCGGCTTTCGTGTCGTCTTTTTTTATGATGCCCAATAATTCTTTCTTGATGTTCAAATAATACATGTCCACGCGATCATCGTCTTTTTCTAAGGATCTGGCCGCCACAACATCGGAATCGATGAAGGAGGAAACCGCTTTCTTGACCATGCTGGAAACGCAATTGCCCATCAATGGCAAATCAATTAATTCCTTGATGTATGGTTCGTTAGGAAAGGCTAAAACCTCTTCGGCGATGTCCACGCTATAATCACCGATGCGTTCGAGGTCGGTGATCATTTTTAGCGCGCTTCCCACTTTTCGGAAATCATGGGCCACCGGCTGATCGAGAAGAAGGATCCGGAAGCAAGAATTTTCGATGTCCTTCATCAATGCATCAATTTCTTTGTCTTCGTTAATCACCGCTTCCGCCAAAGGCAAATCACGTTTAATCAAAGATGACAAAGCCCTTTCGACCGAACGGGCCGCGAGTTCACCCATTCCCGTCAATTTTTGCAAAACCGCTGCAATTTCCCTTTCGAATCTGCTTTCCATATTATCCAAACCTCCCGGTTATGTAGTTTTCGGTGCGTTTATCGATGGGAGAAGAAAAGAGGTTCTCCGTCTTTTGCGTCTCCACCAATTCCCCTAACAAAAAGAAGGATGTGTAATCCGCGACACGCGAGGCTTGTTGCATATTATGCGTTACGATGACGATGGTGACGTCCTTCTTCAATTCGCACATAAGCTCCTCAATTTTGGCGGTCGAAATTGGATCAAGAGCGCTCGTTGGCTCATCCATCAACAAAACTTCCGGATTGGCGGAGAGGGCTCTAGCGATGCATAGGCGCTGTTGCTGCCCGCCCGATAAAGAAAGGGCCGAATGCTTAAGATTGTCTTTTACCTCCTCGAAAAGGGAAGCTTTTTGGAGGGTGCTAACGACTATTTGATCTAATTCTTCCCTTTTGCGGATGCCAAAGATCCTAGGAGCGTAAGCGATGTTGTCATATATCGACATCGGGAATGGGTTGGGCTTTTGGAAAACCATTCCAATTTTCTTGCGCAGCAAATTAATATCCAGCCCCTTCTTATAGATGTCTTCACCATGAAAGAACACCTGACCGGTTATATGGCATCCATCAATCAAATCGTTCATGCGATTTATAGAGCGAAGGAAAGTGCTCTTCCCGCACCCCGAAGGCCCAATTAGAGCGTGTATACATCTCTCTTCGATGGAAAGATCGATTCCCTTTAGTGCCTCCTTGGACCCATAAAAGAGATGGAGATCCTTGCTTTCAATTATTTCATTTGCCACGTTCTCTCCTCCTTCGGAAAAAATACGTCAAACCATAAGCCAACAAATTCAAGATGAAAACCAATAACAACAGCGTTAAAGAGGCGGCCCCGGCCTCTCCTATATAGCCAAATGACGCAAAATAATAAATATCGAGAGCCAATGAAGTACCCGCCGATAAGGCGTTTTCAGGCACTAGATTAACCACCATCCCGACCGTGAGCAGTAGCACCGCCGACTCACTCACAACGCGCCCTATCGAAAGGATGGCGGATGTTAGGATGCCAGGCAAGGCCGATGGGAGAACAATACGAAAAATCGTTCGCACCTTATTGGCGCCCAAAGCTAACGAGGCCTCGCGCAAAGAAGAGGGGACTTCTTTGAGGGCTTCTTCGACGCTTTTGACGATCAAAGGCAAAATCATGATCGATAGAGTCAGCCCTCCCCCAAGTAGCGAATAGCCTAAACCCAAAGAAACAACAAACACCAAATAACCGAATAAGCCATAAACGATGGAAGGTATCGAAGCCAATGTTTCAATAGCGATTTTGATGATTTTCGTGGCAAATCCACCGCCTTTTGCGTACTCAACCAAATAAATGGCCGTAGCTATACCTAAGGGCATGCCAATAGCTAGGGCAATTAAAATCAGATGCAGCGTCCCAACGATCGCTGGCCACAAAGAAGCTTTTTCGCCGTATTCCCCAAATAGGAAATCAAAAGACAAATTGCTGGCTCCTCTTACGAAGATAAAGATGATAATCGCGAATAACGCCAACAAACTAATAAGAACGGCCAAAAGCGAAAGGTAACGCAACGAAGCGTAATAGCCCTTATTCCTTTTCCAAGCCCTCTCGTTGATCATTTGGCTTTCCTTTCTTCGAGCAACGAGAAGAGCGCATTTAGAAGAAGCGCAAAAACGAAGAGCACAATGCCCGAGCAAAACATCGCGCTTAAAGCATCGGGAATGGCGTTAAGCTCCATAGCCCCCATGGCGATATTGGCTGTTAAGGTGCGCACCGGTTGCGTCAAGGATTTAGGCATCTCTGCCGAGCCGCCAATCACCATGATGACCGCCATCGTCTCCCCCAAAGCGCGCCCAATCGACAACAAAGACGCCGCAAGAAGACCTCTTTTGGCTGAAGGAACCATGACCTTAAAAACCGCCTGTGGCTTGCTAGAACCCAAAGACAAAGCCCCTTCGTAATAGGAGCGGTCCACCGAATTTAGAGCGTCCAAAGACACCCCGACCATCGTTGGCAAAACCATGATGGACAAAACAATCGAAGCGGCAAGTATCCCATATCCCACTCCGTTTGGCGAAAGATAGTCGCGGATAAACGGCACGATAATAACCATTCCGAATAACCCATAAATAACCGAAGGGATGCCTGCCAACAAATCAATTAAAGCCCTAAGCGGTTTAGCCAACGTCTTAGGCACGAAAGCAAAAAGACCAATGGCAACGAATAACCCTAGCAAACAGCCGAATAACGAAGACAAAATTGTTACATAGAACGTGGCCACAACCATCGGCCAAACGCCAAAAGAAGGCGGTTCCCCTAGAGGCGACCATTCCATCCCAAAAAGAAAGTTGTTAAATCCATAGCGAAACCAAAACGGCGCGCCATAAGCAAATAAGAAACCGATGATTAGCGTTAAGAGGCCTAACGACAAAAGGGCGAGAGAGAGGAAGGCTCCCTTCGCCGTGGCTTCTTTAATTTTCTCTTTGTTCGCCAATACGCTAGTCATTGATTAGCTGCGACCAAGTGGTGATTGGAGCCTCTGCTTTGGGATTATAGAGGGTGGCCAAGTCCGTTTTGCTGATCGTTTCGATGGGGTTTTTGAGATTAACGATAAGGGCGATGCCATCTTTGCAAACAGTATATGGGGTGCAAGATGCCGCCTTCGAGGATTTAAATTCTTCGGAGATCATTCCAAAGGCCGATACGCCGTTTTCGGCATCACTATAGCCGGTGCCAGATCCGCCACCGGAAACCTCCACCTTAACTTCGGGGTGATAGGTCATATATTTCGCCGCGATCTTAATCATTAGGGGTTGCAGAGACGTCGAACCGGAGATGCTGATCTTTCCGCCTGCGTATTCCGCCGTTTTGCTATAGACGTCCTCGCTATCGTGAATAGCGACATATCCCTCTTGATTGGCTAAGCTCTCCACCTCTTTTGAACCCAGAAAGGTCAAATAGTCCGTATATAATGGCGAAGCGGCGACATCCGCTTGCTTATAAATCACATTGAGCGGACGCGATAAAGCATAGCTTCCATCTTTGACGGCATCCGAAGAAGCGGCGACTCCATCGATATTGACTTTCTTAACGCTGCTATCGACATAGCCCAAGGAATCATAAGCAATGGCATAAGGATTGCCCGCCACTTCTTGAAGTACCATCGCGGTGCTTGAAGCGGTAATGGCGCCTGAAGGATCGTTGGCGCCCTTTAATCCTAATATTTCCAAGAAGGCACCCTTCGTCCCGCTGCCCGTTTCTCTAACGACCACCGAAATGTTTTTGCTCGCATCGAATTCTTTGCTTCCGCAAGAGGCCAAGACCCCTACCATCGCCAACCCAAGTAGCACGCAATTTCTTTTTTTCATTTGTTTTTCCTCTTCTCTTTTTATTACGAGGAAAGTTTGCGCAAATTAAAGAAAGCAGACCACCAACAAAAGGAAAAAGAAATGTAAACGAATTGTAAATCTGATCAAGTGGAAAACGATTAACGCTTGGGTTTTACGGATATTTTTTAGAATTCAACTTCTAAAAACATTGCATTAAAGCCGTAACGCTTAAGAGACCACAAGTCTTTTTTTGCATTGCACCGACATTTGGTTTTTATGAAAACTTACGCCAAACATGAGAATCCGCTTAACGCCCATTTTTTGTAATTCATCGCCGTAAAACTTTGCTTCAATCTGTTTTATGGCGTCTATGGCAGAACGTTCTAGCCTTGCTTTGGTCGTTCTGGTTTTAAGATTTTTCACCTCAATAACAAAACCAATGCCGTTTCGATTGTTAGGACAAACTATGATATCGGCTCTGCCTGTCCCGGCATTAAATTCATTTTTTACATATGCGTCATCGAAAATAACCGCCAAAACACTAGACAAGAGCACTTGATAATTCTTTTCCGCGTTCATGTCATAAGAAGACAGCGTGGAAAGCAAATACGTTTCAAACAGCTTTTCCACTTCTTCCGAGTTTCCTTCCTCAAACGCTTTCTTTAATTTAATAACCAAAGACATCTGCTCGTGCTTGATGTAACGCATGCGTATTTCTTTTTTAAAGACTTGTCTAATCTCTTTGTTGGGGATGACAAGATCGTAAAATTCATCATAATTGCCCGCAATGGACAGATAGCCGCTCGCTAGCAAATAAGAGCAGACCGAGACGAATGAGCCGTCTAAATCCTTATAGCTGATGGCGATGTCTATTTCGGATTGGATATCCTTACCGCCCAATAGCGGCAAGAAAGAGTCGAGATAGTCTAAATTTAGTAATGATCCCAGCGTTTTGCTTTCGCCTGTGTTGTTCCAATAACACCCGTTTTCTCCACCGTTTTGCACAAAACTCAACACTGATAGAGGATTAAATATCTCCGAATTTCCGAATCGATATCCGCCATACCATTCACGAACACGCCAATAACTATCAGAAAAGCCATAATAATTTAATAGCTTTTTAACTTCTTGGTCGGTAAAACCAAACCCTTCATCCATGTTCTTTGACAACACGGAATTCGTAACCAGATTATTAACGCCGGAGAAAAGCGATTCTTTAGCTATTTGCAGAATGCCTGTCAAAACCGCCAAACGGATTGACGGATTGGTTTTTAGACTTTCTCCATAGAATTGTTTAAACAACATAATAGCTTGGTCGTAAAAGCCATAATCAAACGCATAATGTACGGGGGAATCGTACTCGTCTATCAAAATAACGACTTTCTTTTTATGCACCTTATTAAGGAATTGGGACAATCTAAATAAGGAACTTGATATATCGGAAAGAGATGCTTTTTTCTCTAAAATCTGGCGATAATAACCCTTTTCGTTTTCGCTCAAAAAGGGAGAGGAAAGAACAAACGAGTGTCTATCGTATTCCTGTCGCATGCATTCTTTTAATTTTTCCACCAGAGAATCGAAATCCAATCCAATTACATTCTTCAAATTAAGGTGAATGGTGGGATATTTTTGAAAATTCTCTGCAATAATCGATTGGTTTTCCCAAATTTGCTTGCCAACGAAATATTTTCTCTTGTCCTCGTCTTTCGCTTCAAAGAAGCATTGCAGGGTGGATAACATCAGCGTCTTTCCAAACCTCCGCGGACGGGTAAATAACAAACAGGTCCCTTCTGGATAGCGAGAAATCGTCTCAATAAGGCCGGTCTTATCCACGTAATAACATTCGGTCGAGACCGTTTCAAAGAATTCAATGCCTAGTGGCGCCGGCTTTTTTATCGCTTCGTTTTTCATGTAAATAACATACAACATGAAGCAACATGCTGCAACACCAAACAACGTGCTACAACATGAAACAACATGCTGCAACGCCAAACAACGTATAGTCGCTCACGACGACAAATCTCGATATATGAACTTGCTCATGTAACTATATTACCGCCCTTCGTCAGACAACCAAAAAGCGCGGGCGTTCACAATATAAGAGAGCGAATTCTAGTTCCACTCTCGATCTTAAAGCCCTCTCTGTATTCAAAAAAGCGACGTCCGCCTTAGTCATATACGTATTGCGACAACGGTGGCATTTTGTCTGTTTTTTGTTTCGATTCGCAAAAAAATATTAAAAAATTTTTCATGCCATTTTGTTATAAAAAAGAGTCTTAAAACCGCACAATTCCCCGTCTTTTTCAAAAACGACTTTGTAAAGACGTTGTTTTTCGTTCCGTGAAAGTAAAAAATCAGTTTGACATTCTATTAGAAATAACCACAAAATAGTGCGAAACAAGGCATTTTGTTAGGCTCTTAGGAGGTTTTGAAATATGGAAAACGAAAACGTTGAGATCACCTGCCGCTTACTAAAAGGTCGTGAAGGCGGCTCCCCGTTTGCTGATGAAGTAGTTCCTTTTTTAGAAGAAGGTCTTAAACCCGTTTGCTGTCAATATTTTGACGGCTTAGTAGATAAGGGTGGGGGTGCAGAAATTAATTTCTGACGCCTTCGAAACACTTGGCGATTCCTATATCGCCCTTCGCCAAAAAGAAATCGACGCCTATATCGAGGAGCATAAACAAGAGCACGATGAAGCTCTAAGCTCCTCTTTTTTCACGGCCCAAAAGGATCCGGAACATTCCTATCGCCTCTCTTTACTTTGCGCAAACTACACTCTATACGCGCGTAAGGGCGAAGAGGCCTTGATCGTCGAATTGTCGCCTAACGTCAATTTGCCTTATGTCAAAGAAGAAGCGAAGGTCGAAAAAGCCGTTGAAACACCGGCTAATGTTGAACCTGTTATAGAAAAAGAGGCGGAATCTGCCGAGGATATTGAAAAAACCGAAGAAGCCGAAGAGTCAGAAGATCCCTTTGCTAATATCCAAAGACGCAGTTTCCAGGAGAAACTCAAAAAAGCCTCGCCAGATTTAAAAAAGAATTATAAAACCATCAAGGAAGCGGCTCTTGCCAAAGGACTAAAGGGCAGGGTTTCCAAATTTGCCGACACCTACCATTTAGGGCGGAAGACTTACCTACGCATAACCATCGCCGGCAAAACGCTCAAATGCCATTTCGCCGTTGCCGCCAAAGATTATAGCGACACCGCTATTCCATTAGAGGACGTTAGCGACAAGAGAGGCTATGCCGATACGCCGTCGCTTCTCCGCGTTAAGAGCTCTTTGGCGTGCCGCCGTGCCATCAAGCTCATTTCCGATATGGTGGGCGAAAACGAGGAGAAAGAATGATCAAAAAAGGTATTATAGCCACTCTTTTTGCCTTGGGCGGAGTCACGTTATCGGCCGCAGTGGTTTTGCCTATTTGCTATGCCTTTAACGAACAATATCAAAACGTTGATTCCTCTCAAAGCGATAATCGCGTGCTAGTGAAAAACGAGACGGTTTATTTATCCGATGAAGATAACCCTCTTTATCCTGGAGATAGCCGCGAACTATACGTCTCCGCTTCTTTGACTATCGCTGGTCAAAGCAATGTCTCTGTCTATTTCGATTCCTTTGAAGGGGAAGGATATGATTACCTTTCCTTATCCATAAAAGATAAAGAAGAGGAATGCGCGAACGTCGTATCGATTGGAAACGCAAGCAAGGAAAGCCCCATCGCCTTTGAGGCGTGGATTGAAAAAGATACGGAATTATCCTTCCGCTACACCTTAAGCAGGGATCTTCCTTCTTCCTATGAGAGCCTTTCCTTCTCTTTTTCCATGCACATGCGCGTTGAGAGGAAATAAGGAGGTAAGAAAATGCTGGCACTTATAATATGCATAACCATTTTAGCTGCTGCGATTGGCGGGTTTTTAACTTATGTCGGAGTCGATTCCGTCATAAAGAACAAAAAGGAAGCCGTCGCCCAGCCAGCCGAAGCAGAGCCACAGGGTTTATATCGAGTGAGAGCTTTCCCATTCGTTTATAAAAAAGAGGATACGCAAGGTAATGGCCGCGTCCTCTTCGCTCAAGTCCTCTATCCGCAGGACGAAGAGCCATCAATAGAGAAAGGAGGTGGAAACAATGAAAAGTAGCCACATCAAAGGTCTCATGATCGCTTCTGGCGTGGCCGTGATAGCTTTAGCCGGGACGATTGGCGGAACCTTCGCTTTGTTTAATCGCAATCTCGATGTCGTAACGCACGTCAAGATTGGGAATCTCAACTTTTCTTTCGTCCGAAACAAACTCACAAAGAAAGTGCTTAATGAGAGAGGCTATTTAGAAGACAAAACGGATGATACGGAAGTCGATTTAAGCGAAAACGGCGCGAAAGCGTTCGATCTTAGCGACATCGCCCCCGGCAGCGAAGCCGAGTCTTTCTTTAAGCTCGCTAACACCGGCGGAACCGCGTTCGAGACGTCTTTATCTTTGGTTAACGTCGAAGTCAAAGAAAACGACCAGGCATCTTCGGATGTCAGTTGGCTTAACAACGTTTCCGTCGCGTGTAAAAAGGGAGAGGAGGTAATTTCTTCCTTCACTTTAGGGAATCCTAGCGCCGTTGCCATCGGCGATTTGGGAAAAGGAGATGCTTTGTCCTTTTCTCTCAAATTTGTCTTCGACAAAGAATCGATTGGCAATGAGGCTCAAGATAAGGACATTTCCTTTGGCATTCGCCTTAGCTGCACGCAACTAACCACCGAAAGGTAATCTTCATCGACATCATGGAGGAAAACATGGAAAGAAAAAAGAAAACCATCGTCATATCACTTCTGGCTTCCCTTATTGGATTATCAGGAGCGATTGGGGGAACTTACGCCATCTTTAACGCGATTAAGACCGCCCCCGCCAACATCAAGACAGCCAAAGTCGACCTCGAAGTCTCTTTCAAAGAAGACACCCTTAAAACCTATTCAATGGGCGTCCTTCAAGAAAGTGGCGCCTTCGAAAACGGAGGCAGCGCCTCCTTTGCCGATTTTGATGTCAATGGCCAAAGCGTCCGCGGCCTTTCCCTTGAGAGAATCTCACCGGGTGATTCGGTCAAATTCTCCATGGCGTTAAAGAACAAAAGCAACATCGCCATTCAATATCGCGTCCAAATCGCCTTAACCGACGAAAGTGATTGCCCTTTGCTTCTATCTGGAGCCAAAGATTGGGAAAGAATCGTCGCCGGCGGCGAGATCAACGACCAGGAATTCGAAATATCCTTCCCAAAAGATTCTGGGAATGAATATCAGGAAAAGACCTATGGAGTCTTGATCAATTGCGAAGCGGTACAGGCTAATGCCATTAACTAAAAACACCACATCAAAACAGTCAGAAAGGAGCACTTTATGAAAATGACTAAGAAAAACACCAAAACCCTCATCCTTTCCGCCGCTGCTGCTCTTGCCTTTGGCACCACGGCAGTCGGAACTACTTACGCCCTCTTCACCTCTTCGGCCGAACACACCGTAGAAGTGAGCACCGGCAAAGTGAGCGTCACCTCTGAAGTTGAAGTTAAGGAAGTCTATTCTCCTAAACTAATCAACCAAGACGGAACCATCGCCGACCCCACCAACGTCGCCGCTAGCGCCGACATCAAAGCGGAAGTCACCGGAAACGACGTGAAAATCACGAAAATGCTTCCGGGCGACAAAGTCACCTTAACCATCACCCCGAAAAACGACAGCAACGTCAAAATCAAATACCGCGAAACCTTTTCCTTCACGGGGGATGACACCCACGCCTTGTTAGTCACGGGCGATGGCGCCATGGTAAAGAACTGGACAGAGCTCGACGCCGATGGCGAGATTGCCGCTTACGAGATCGTAATCGAGCTCCCCACCACCGCAACGGAGGAGATCGAAGAAGCGGTTGTCAAATTAGGCGTTGAAGCCGTTCAAGGCAACGCGGTTGTCTATGACGCGGAAGTTTCTGACGAGGCTGGTCTAATCGATGCCCTCAATAGCGATGAACCAAATGTCAGCGTTAAAGTCGCGCAAGACATCGTTTTAGATGATGTTTTGCCAATCAGCGGAAACGTAACAATCTACGGCGAAGGAGGCGAGAACAAGACAAAGATTACCGCCCCAACATCGGGAGATCGCGTTTTCAACATACAGGATAACACAACCGATTCGGTCGCCTTAAAGCTTGTCGGGATCGATGTTGTGGGCCCGACGACTGGCACCTATAATCGCGGCATTTCTGTCTATGGCAACAAAGACGTATCAATCACATTAGATGATTGCTCTGCTTCCACAAATTACTATGCGCTTAATATCGCCAGTAATAACGAGAAAGTGAACATCAAAGTGAGCAACACGACTTTGACCGGCTATTGCGCTTTCCAAACCCATTCGCCCAACACAACCGCGGTCTTTGAAAACTGCACGTTGATTGGACAAAACGATTTCCCGCATACCGATGGTGCTACAGATAATGACTTCGCTACCGTCGTTATTAACAGTACTGCGAGCAATGCCGATATCACCTTCAATAATTGCCGTTTCGAAGCCAATCAAACCACCGGCAACAAGCAAAATTTCTTTGATATTTACCGAACCGATCCAAAAATAACCGCAAACAATTGTCATTTCTTTGTTAACGCCACTGAAATAACTGGAGATGATATCGACAGCTATATCAATGGGCCTTCTGGTTGCGTAAATATTGATGGCACCGTCTTTTAATTAAACAAAACGCAAAAATCAAATGCTTCTATCCTGGAGTTATGAAAAACCATGAAAAATAAAAACGTCGTCAAATCATCAAAAACCCTCGTCCTTTCCGCGGCTGCCGCGCTTGCCTTTGGCAGCGTGGCCGTCGGAACCACCTTCGCTTTATTCACCAGCGAAGCGGGCACTTCCGTGACCGTTACGGCTGGTAAGGTCTCTCTTAAGACTGAAATCAAGAGCGTTAAACTCTATTCTCTTGACGAAACAACGGGCGAAGTCGCCGAAATCAGCAGCACCGACACCTTCACCACCGGTGGCACCTTTAATTACAACGATGGCGAAGTGTCTTTAAGCCAAATCGTCCCTGGGGACAAAGTCGAATTTGAGATGGAGATCAGCAACGAATCCAACGTTGATATCAAATATCACAAGCTCTTCAAAGTCCTAGAGGACACAGGTCTATGCGCCGGATTAGAGATGACCGTCGATGGCGAAGTCTATGACGGCACCACCCTCTCTTCCGAATACGTTGACTGGCTTAAGGATGGCGACAGAACACCCAAAAAGGTGAAAATTTCTATCGCTCTTCCTGTTTCTGCTGGTGACGCTTACCAAGAGAAAACCTGCAAGCTTTCCTTCAAATACGAAGCTGTTCAAAAGAACGCTAAGGTTGAGACCATCGATCCGAGCACGACTTTGGCCATCTATACGCCAACCGATTTGTCCATCTTTGCTAAGAAATTAGAGACCGGCACGTACAATTATGAAAAGACCGTCTTGATGAACGACATCGATATGGCTGGCTTAAGCTATGTCTCACCCGATTACACCAAGACCACCGTTTTGGAATTCGATGGCAACAGCCATACCATTAAAAACTTCACGCCCACCGAAAGCGTGAACAGCCAAAACGAATACTATACTGGCTTACTTGGCAGAATCGCCGGCAACGTAACCGTCAACATCCACGACGTCAATTTTGATAACGTCACTATCGTCGGCGGCGCAACCGCTGAAGACGATGACAACCACCGTGGCGCTGGCGTTCTCGTTGGTTGGGGCGACGTCGTGAAATCGTTGATCATCGACAACGTCTCGATTAAGAACGTCAACATCAAGGGCGCTAAATATTCTGGCGCAGCGATTGGCTATTGTGCCTTCACTTCCGCCGAATCGGGCGAATTATCTAACATCGCCTTGGATAACGTCAAAACGGCTGGCTACACCGCTGGCGGCCTCATCGGCCAAATCGGTGGCGGCGGTGCTAAGATTAGCGGTCTAAAAGGAACCGGAGTCTCAATCGACGGATATAAGAGGGAAGGCGGCGTGGTTGGTGCCTTAAGCGGAACCAAGCTCGACATTACTCTCAATGAAGCCGAATATTCCTCTTCTCTTTCCGAGGAAGGCTTTGGCAACAGGGGTTCCGTTGTCGGATTAACTGGTAGCAACACCTACGTCAATGGCAACCACTACTTCACGGCTATTGATACCGCGCAGCTTAAGAGCGTCAGCGGCCTTTCCGCCGATAAGCTTAATGTCATCGAACTTGCCGAAGGCACTTATGAAGCTGCTGGATTAACCAATCTCCAAAGCGTCGCTGGCGGTGTGAAAATCGTTGGGCGTGGCGATAAGGAAAAAGTTATCTGGGTGCAAGCCAATGCCTCCGATCACGGCTATTGCTTCAGCGGAACCGATGTCGCGATGGAAAACGTCACCATTAAAACGGCGACAACCGAGACCGATTTCATCGGATTCCCAGGCGCCAGCTCTACTTCCTTCACCAATTGTTTCTTCCCTATCGAGAAGGATCATGATGCCTTCTGGTATTGGGGCAATGGCGCCGTTAAATTCGAAGGTTGCAAATTCGATTCCACTGGCGCTGGCGAAAACAATATGATGGCTTATGGTGGCACAAGCTTTGAATTCGTCAAATGCAACTTCATTAGCGATGAAGCGGCCATTAAGCTTTATCAAGACGCCAAATCGACGCCCACCGAAATCAATGTGACCATCACCGGTTGCACTTTCAATAACAACCACAGCACCAAATGGAGCAACACCGATAAATCGTACAAAACCGTTTTATCGTTTGACACCAATAGCGCTGCCGACCAAGTCCACTGGAACGTCGTTGCAAAGGACATAGACATTTCTGGCAATTACGCCGATGGCTCGGTTTCGGGACACGATGGACTCTTCGGTTATAAGAACGCCTCTACCGCTAGGAAGTCGAACGTTTCTATAACGCTTGACGGAGCCTCCCTCGATCTCGGTTTTCCCGAATAACGTTTCTTCTTTTTCGGTATAATAGTGCGGGGGCCAATAACCCCCGCACTTTCAAACCAATGGAAAATGAAAATAACAAAAAGACAAAACGCAAAAAGATAGGAAAGAAAGTAGGAAACGTTCTCTTCTATGTTTGCCTTTCCGTTATTTTCGTTTTTGCCGCCTTCTCCTTGACCAGCCGCTTGACCGGCGGGAGAATTGGCGATTCGCAATTCTTAGTCGTTGTCTCTTCCTCAATGGATGGAGAGCCACAAGAAGAATATGAAATTAAAAAAATCCCCGTCAAATCCCTCATCAAAGTGGATTTGATCAAAGACGGGGAGGAACAAGCCTTCTATTCGTCGCTAAAGAAAGGCGATGTCCTTACCTTTAACTATCTAACCCTTAATAACGTTACCATCACTCACAGAATCATCGAGGATCCCGTTTTATTAAGCGACGGAACGACCTATCAAATAAAACTAAGGGGCGACGCCGTAGAAGGAGAAGGCAATATCCAAACCGTCTATAGCGATGGCCGAACGGGTGAAGTAATCGGCAAGGTTTCCTTCGTTTCCTTGCCTTTAGGTCAGTTTTATTTCTTCATTTCCAGCAAAGTCGGGATGTTGGTTCTTATCGTTCTCCCCTGCAGCGCTGTCTGCATCTTTGAAATAGCCAAAATCATCTATGTTGTCTCCGAAAGCAAGAGAAAAGAAAAAGAAGAAGCCGCTTTGGAGATGCAAAACCAAAAAGACAAAGAAATCGAAGAATTAAAAGCCAAGTTGGAGTCGCTTCAACAAAAAGAGAGAGAAGGCGAATAGCCTTAGACCCATCGCCCTAGCGTTTTGATCGAACGAAATAAATATGCGCAATTCGTGAAGTGTTTTGCAAAATTTGCTTCTCTTCTGCCTCCCATTCAATACACTCGCCCACTCATCAATGTGATGTTTATTAAACACGAATAAGTAAAGGAGCGGCAGCTGTTGTTTCAAGCCAACCGCCTTAAATATCGCGGCTTTAATATCATGAAATTTCAGTGCTTCGACTATTTCCTTAATTTATGCGCTCTTTTATTCTTCTGATTGAGTTTGTTGGCGCCAATAATATCCATGGGATGTACGCTTTTAATTACTTCAAAGGTCGTTTGAAGTGCGTTTGAAGTAGAATGCTTGAAGGAGGGAAATTCCGTGATTTTATCTGATTTAATTCCCGCGTTTGTCTGCGAAGACGAAAAAAACGAATGTAAAGTAAAGCTCGATAGAACAAATCTATTAGGGTGGTTGAAAACGATTGACGGATTGGCCAACAACGAGGGAGGAACTATTTATTTGGGTGTTCAAGATAAATCATACGAAGTAATAGGTTTCGACACCCAAGAATTGGATTCAGAAAAGCTTTTTCTTTTCAACACAATAAGCCAACATTTTCAAATCACCCCATCAATATCAACCAAGGCGGTCCCATACACAATTCACGGCAAAGAACGTTACATACTCGTTGTGAGCGTCGAAGAATCGTCTGCTAAACCTTTGATGCATAAATACAAAGAGATGCCCATGATCTTCGTTAGACGCGACGGTTTTACAAATCCTGCGACAATGGAAGAGATCTTGAGCATGGCCAAAGGCAATAATTCTCAATCTTTTGATGACCAGCCGACCGATGTAGATTTTAATATTAACGACTTCACAAAATTGGCCAAGTTCTATAAAGAAAGAACGGAAAAGGAAATAACGGAAAAGGGATTGGCGTCAATTGGCTTTTTTGACAAAAACAATAAACTGAGAAGAGGGGCCTTGCTATTCAAGGACAATTATGGTGGCGAGGAAACAAAGGTTACTTGCACAACCTTTAACGGTTTAACAAAGGGAGACGATTATATTATTTCCAGCTCAACATTTGTTGGTAACCTAATTGATGCATATTCCTTTGTTTGGGAATATTTGCAACAACGCATGAATCACGGTTTCGTCAAATATGCCACGGGAAGAAGAGACATTGATGCCTATCCTTCTAGAGCTCTATTTGAAGCAATAATTAATGCATTAGTTCATCGTGATTATCTCATTAATGGTACACAAATATCGGTAAATTTATTTAGGAATCGGTTGGCCATAACATCTCCAGGAAACATCGTGGACAGGAAACCTTTTGAGCCAACATATGATTTATCATCATTCCCATCAAGCAGGAGAAATGAACTGTTATCAAAGGTTTTTGTTTATTGCAAAGCCATGGAAACAAAAGGCACTGGCTTTGAGAGGATAGTTAAGGATTACAAAGACGAGGATATCTACCATAAGCCGTTCGTCTTTTCGAAAAACAATCATTTTACAACGGTTTTGCCTGATGTAACTTACCAAGAAGGCGTCGTTCCTGCCGGCAGCATCATCACCATAATTGGCGGCACGAATGTCTCGGAACGTTATTCTTCGCCGATCCTTCTTTATTGTTTGAAAGAAAAAAGAACCGTTAATCAAATCACAACATATCTCAACGTTTCGAATTCTACATATTTCAGAACAAAGATTCTTGATGAATTGGTAGATAAAAAATACCTCCTACTAAGCAAAGAAGGAAACGTATCTAAGTACTTAACAAACAGGGAAATGATAAGGATAAATCAATAACGATATTGCGTTTGTCGTCTCTTTGCGCAAGAAACCACCGGGAAGATCAGGGCGCGATTCGCAAACAAAAAACAACTACATTGACGTCTTAATCAAAGATTGTCTCTATCTGAAACGGAATCCCCTCAATTTCCGTTCGTGTACTTCTCTTGAATATTAACGAAGGGGCGAGATACCTCTTCAATCGGATCCTTGCAGTCTTTGTCTAACCAATGAATCAAAACGTTATACAAGGCCCCAGAAACGAAATACGCTAAGTATTCGTCTAATTTCACGGGCAGATTGCTAAGGAATTCCGTAGACAAGAAGTTCAATAATTCATTTTCTAAGCCCGCTTTACGGATGCATTTGTTCGCTTTGATGTTGGCTTTGAAAAAAAGGAATAAACTGAGAATAGTCACTTCGTTGTTCTCGGGAAGGCCGCCCTGAGAAACTTGAATAGTCGAGAGGAATTTATCTTTTGTGAGTTCAAAGAAGCACTTCACCACATCCTCCTTTTCCTTGAAGTAACGGTAATAGGTGGCTCTACTGACATTGGCTTTATTTACAATGTCTGTGATGGAAACGGATTTGTATTCCTTTTCGTCCAAAAGCTCGATTAGGGCATTAACAATGTTGGTTTTGGCGTCATTCTTTTTCATTTTGTTCTCCCCGTACCCGCTCAACACACTCCGCTTCTGTTTATTTTGTGTGCCTGCGAATACATAATACATTGTTTTGTAACAATGTTAAATGAATATTTAACGTTTTATCATATTTGTAGAGTCTAATGTTTTATATCGAAACTAAATTAGTAATTTTGTTCAATAACACCGCGTTAAAAGCGTGTTTCTTTTAAATTATCACTAAAAGATTTCTCATATATCGGCATCGACATGAAAGAAACGCTTCCCAAAAGGCCTATTGAAATAGAAATCGGCGGAATAAAAACCAACGTATAAAGGTCTGTGTGCTTTTTATGGCTATTTCCTAATACAATTCGGTTTTAGCCACAAAACAATATCAATCCACCTCCCCTTGTCATTCTTCGCTCGATCGAGACCTTAAATTTTAGTTTCACTCGTTATCGATTTCCAAACATTAAACGCTTCTCGTTCCATCGCGTTAGCGTGCCACTTAAAAAGCTTCTCAATGGTTAGGTCGAAGGAGACATCGTTATATCTTCTTGTGATTAATTCGCGTAAATCGTAAACAAAATTTAAGCGAAACCAATCCTCTTTTTTTAAAACCGTCCTATCGGCCTTATCAAGAAAACGAATCACTCTTTCTTCAATCTCATCTGGCGATTCATGGTCCTCAAATACGTCATAATGGATATTCGCATAATAACCTTGCTCAGAGTTGGCCGTTCCGCGATAAACGCATAGCGACATATACAAATCGTCTGTTATGCTCCCGTCTTTTTGGGCCTTCTTTATCTTAAGAAGAGATTCATAATAATAATCGCTGCTTAGATTACGACCCTCACTATCCCTGTTTCTTTCAATTGCCTTATCAAGCCGTTCCGTTTTGGAAAACAAATCAAATTTCGTTCGCATTGGCGTTTTCTCCTTTTGTATAGTAAGAGGCTGGCTATCCTAAATTTGGTACAGCTAAATTCCAGCAGCCATCAATCGACATCGCCGCCGAAGCCTTAGGGGCGTCAAAACAAGATGGGGAGGAGGCCAGGGAGCGCAAATCAATAAGACGCAGGC
>CAVKTU010000010.1:0-18817 GCA_963659395.1 Holdemanella sp.
GTTTACGGCTCCATAAACGATTCCGAAAAAGAGATTGAACCAATTAACCCCATGAAGGAAATCGCGCCAAAAGAGAATTCCCTCCCCCATGTATAGGCGACGATAAATAGCCAAGAGTCCTCCTAACCCGCCAAAGGGAAGCAATAAGCAAATGGACTTCGTCGCTTCGAAGGCAAGCGAATAAGCCAAACGGTCTTCGCCGTTATAAGAAGCGAGATAATATTCCTCGTAGATATTGCTACCCAAATACGGGGCGAATAAGAGCAAAAAGAGGAAGGAAAGACCTAAAAAAAGTTTCCATTCATGACGTAAAATATCCCAAAACTGCTTATAACGGGAAGCGGGCAAGTCGCTTTTAAGGAAATCGCGCTCAGCGGGGACTATCCCTTTCTTTCTAAAGAGCATCGAAGAACTCCTTTAACAAAAGAATGGCAAGGTCGCTTTGACTGGAGGAAGACAAAGAGCCTAGGTGGACGGAAGTTTTCCTTAAGAAGCAATAATACGAAGACTCTTCAAATTCGAAATAGTCGCTTTTGCTTGTCTTAGGCGATAGGCCATATAAGACCCCGTCCACTTTATACCCCTCATCCGCGATATCGTTAAGCGTAGCGAAATCATTCATATCCTTCTTATCTAGATAGTCGCTAGAAAGAAGCAACAAGTCAGCCTCTTTGCCCCGTGTTTGATAATATGTGTCATATCGGCTAGAGGAAGGGGAATAAGAAAAAACGTTCGCTTTCTTAATGGATGGATCGATTTCTTTGGTTCTTTCCTCCATCTTCGCGGTAAGGACTTGGCCATAGGGAAGATCAAGAAAGATCGAGAAACTTTCCCTGGCCGTCGGCTTCGTGCGAAAAGAGATGCCTAAGCAAAGGGCAAGCGCGATAACCGCCATCAAAGCCAATAAGGGGGCAATATAGCGATGAAGGATCTTCCTTAACCCGAATTCAGGCATCCTCGTACTCCTTTAGATAATTGGATACAACATTGAAGCGATAGGAATGACCTTCCTCTAAGGTTAAACGATTCCGTTTAGCGGATAGCAAATAGAATTTGCGGACCTCCCCTTCTGAATCGATGGTCAGTTCATAAACCTCGTAGCCGTTAGGCATAGTAATGGGATATGTGGCGATAGAAAGGTATTTCCCCGCCACTTTCTCGCCATCCGCCACAAGGATCTGACGATAAATGAATAAAGCATCCAATCGTTTCTTCCTTTGAAAGAAGAAAAGGAAGGACAAAGCGAAAGGCACTAAGGAGAGAAAGGAACCGAAAAGCATCCAGAATAATTGCCATTCATAAGTCGATAGAATGATGGTAAGAGCAAAAGCCGCCGCGAAAAGAAGAAAGAAAATGATCGAATAGACAAGGCTCCTTTTCGCCTTCTTTTCGTATATATCCGCTTCTTCCTTAGAATATAACGACATCATTCTTCCTTCCATCCTAGCTTATCAAGATAAGACCTAAAGGATTCGGCATCCCCTTTAAAGGCAACGTTCCCATCCTTCAACAACACGAAATAATCACCCAATAGATATGCCTCTCTTAAAGAATGGGTGACATAAACCGTCGTGGCTCCTTCGCTACGAAGGACGCGCTTAACGTCGGTGGCGATCTGATAACGCCGTGGCTCATCAAGGCTCGCAAAGGGCTCATCGAAGAGATAAAGTTCCGATCTTTTAAGCAACGCCTTCGCGATGGCGGCCCTTTGGCACTGCCCTAAGGATATCTCCTTCGGACGGCGGGAGAGGCATTCTTCGATATCTAGCCGCTTGGCGGCCTCCTCTACGCGCCGACGGATCTCCTCGCCGCTAGCGAAGCTCCCTTTAAGGGGGAAGGCGATATTCTGAAAAATAGTCAGATGGGGATATAATCCTATCTCCTGGTTGACGTAAGAGAAATTCCTCTCCTTAGTCGGGATATTGGCCAAATCGACTTGATCAAGGGCAATTCTTCCTTCATATGGCAATAAACCTAAGATGGCCCGTAACAAGGTCGATTTGCCCGCCCCCGACTCCCCCATGATGACGGAGATGGAAGAAGAGGGTAAGGCAAAAGAAAGAGAATGAAGGATCTCTTTCTTCTCTTTCTTGCCTAAAGAAACGCTTAAGGAATCGACGAGGAGCTTTCCCATAGGGATATCATAAATCGTTTAATAGCCCTGCCGATACGAAATAACGATACCAATGGGCATAAATGGCGTCGGGATCATCGATGGGCTTGCCGCATACGATTTTAGGAAGATGCTTCTCCTCCAATTCATCGATCTTATCTATTTCCTTGTTCTGGTATAGGCTCAGGGTGTCGATGACGTAACGGATTCTTTCCTTTAATCCGCCTAAGCGAAGCAATTGCTTCTCATAGCCGAAGGCTTTGTTTTCCTTTCGCCATTGCGCCTCATAGACCTTGATGAATCGCTCCAAAGACGTTAAGGCCTCTTTCGCTTCTAAGATGCATGGGGTTAAATCGCGCTTAGCAAGATACATTTCTAAGATCTCTTTCCCTAAGGAACAAAGATGCGAATCAACATCAGCTAGATGATATAAGGAAAGGAAGATATATCCAAATTCCTTGCATTTTGTATGTTTCTTAAGCGTATCTATCGCGGATTTGTAGAGGTTTTTGTATTTTTCCTGCTCCGCTTCAATCATCGGATTCTCTAATAAATCGCTATAAAGATGAACGAAGGAGAGGTTGTTCCTCACTTTCCGATAATCAATCGATGGATCTAAGGTCGAAAGGGCATCGATGGCCATGAAGTCATCGAAGGATAAGCCTACGGTTTCTTCGAATCGCTTCTTCGTTTCGAGATCAAGGCTCTCTCCTTTTGCCAATAGCCCTCCGTAAAAGAGCCCTGGCAGAATGGAGAACTGGCTGGCGTCGGCCGCCCCATCTCCCCAACCGGTGATCAAATAATCATCGAGGCCATATTTGCTAGCCGCCTTCATTTGTTCCTCGATCGCGGCCATCGAATAGGTGTTTAATGGCGAGAAGCCGCACCACTTGATGATCCCGCCGCACGAAGCTAGGCGCTTTGGCGATAATTTCTTATATAATTCGATCTTTTGCTCTGCTCTCGATGCGCCAACCCGCTCATAACCCCATAAGACGGGGACGACGTTATCGGGAATCGACGGCGTATAATGTTCGGGGTCCTCATTATAGGCATGTTCTAACATATCGGCCCAGATATAGCAGGTATAGCCGTATTTCTTGGCGATGTCCGCTACGCGATGAAGGTGCTTGGCGATGATCTCGCCTTTTTTAGCGTAGCCATAACGATCAATATATCTGCCTCTGCCTAAATGAAAGGCCTCGTCCATGCCAATATGGATCTTCCTTGATTTGATGGTCTTAGACATCGTCATGAGCATCTTCTCGATGAAGGCGTACACCTTCTCATCGCCCACCAATAAAACGTCATCGATATCGAATAGATCGTTATAAACGTCTTGAGCTTGCAAACGCCCTAGATGGGCCAAGGTCTGAATACAAGGGCGAAGCTCGATTCCCTTCGAAGAGCAATAGGCGTCAATCTCTTTTAATTCCTCTTGGCTATAACGTCCTCGCATATAGCCGAAATACGGCTCACCTTTGATCTCGTAGGTATCTTCCGTATATAGCATCAGGTAGGTATAGCCAAAAGAGGAAAGCATATCGACGAGGCGTTTGACGGTGGCAACTTTAGCCACCGCTCCTCGCGAGCAATCCATCATATATCCTAGTTCTTTGATTACGCGTTCCATATTCTCTCCTTTGAGAAAACTGGCAAGGGAATTACCCCTTGCCAGCAATGATGAGGTAACGTCTTAATTATGGCGTTTCTTGCGATAATAGAAGACGGATGTGACGGTGATGACTAAGAAAGCGCTCATCGCAAGCACCACATAATAGAGGGTGCTATTGTCTTTGGCGTCGTCGCCTAAGACGGTGAAGGATGAGGATTTGCTTATCTCGCCCGTTGTGGAATTAAGCGTTTCGCCATTGGCCGTGGCCCAAGCGGTAAGACGATTGAAGGCGTCGGTATAGCCGGGGAAATTACAGAAAGCAAATTTCTGGTTTTCCGTCAAAGCGTTATATGCCGTCTTAGCGGCCGCATAAGTGCCATCGGTCTTACATAGATCGGTGCCTTCTCCTTCATAAGCGGCATCCCCCATCTTCATATTGGCGTCGATGAAAGATTTAACGGGGGTATAGATGAGATTGGCGGTGCTTTCAGTGGAACCGAAAACTTTATCCTTTAAGACCGTGATGTAATAATCGTTCTCTATGAAGCAACGATATCCGTCATTAAGTCCTCCAAAAAGGGTGCCTTTTGGAAAATAGAATGAAAGAAATTTATCATCGTCTGTGGCTGTATCAAAGCCGCTAAAATAAACGAGGAAATGCTCTTTCCCAGTTATGGCTTCAGCGCCGCTTACATCAAGCCCAGTCCCATCACTGGTATTAGCTAATTCAAGCTTATGATCACTAGCGTCTCCGTTATAGGCCAAAGCGTATGAAGATGAATCATCAACAGCATAATAGAAGGCGTTGCCTGGGCCAAGTCCATTACTCTTCCAGTCACTTGATTTAGTATAATCAACAGTCAATAGCCAGCGTTGAGAACTACTTTGCTTTCCACCGCTGTCGCTATCGGCAACAGAGAAACTAGGAACCTCAGAAACGGCATCTTTTTCGCCGTGTTGCCACACAAATGTAGCAAAATCTCCGCCGCCGGAATGACGCGCTCGCCAGAAATTATAGTCATTTCGCAAAACATATTTGGAATCATCTGTTTCAAATATGGTGGTTCCTGCCTTAATTTGATAATGATAATAAGCTTTGTCGTTCCCGGGATAATTTCCGTTCCATTCTAACACCATCGTCGTGGACGCCTCTGTTGCTTGGGACGTGGCACTTTCCTTTTTTTCGCCATTCACGTACCAAGTAAAAGAACTCCATTTATGAACCGGCAATTCCATATCCGCAGTGAAGTTCATGGTATATAGACCGCAAGCTGTGTTAACGCCAATATCAAACAACACCTCCGTCTTCCCTTCCGCCTTCACTTCGGCCGCTTTAGGGCTGATGCCGACGATTCCCGCCCCAATGGCCATTGCGCTTAATAATGAAGCGCTTGCAATGATGATGTTTTTCTTCTTCATATTTGTTTTCTCCTTTCTTTGTATATAACAAATAGAAAAGTCTTATTTAGTTGCGCTGAATTTCTTCCTGATGATGAAGAATCCTCCAACGGATATGCCTATAGCAAGCACCGCCACGACGCTGGCGATGATGATTTGTAGCGTCACCTCATCAATCCCCTTCTCCTTTAATGGCAATTCCACATAGAAGGAGCCATATGTTTCGCTCGCATAAAGAGCCAGGCCCTTAGAACTGGATGTCGCTTCTTGGATGACGGTATAAGTGAAGTCGTTGTTATCAACCAAAGAGATGGTTTCAGTGAGATAGCACCGCTCACAATAACGGGAGATGTGTTCTTCGTCGCTATCGAGCTTCCAGCCGCCGTAACGGTGTCCTAGGGCCGCTATCGCTTGCCTTTCTTCGGTAATCTCATCGCATACCGAGCACTTCTTGCCGGCGGTATAGCCGCCCTCGATGCAAGTCGCCTCTACCCCCTCTATCGTTTCGGGCACATGGTGCTTAGCGATAAGCAGATCGCTTTCTTGGACTTCAAGAAGATCATCGCCGTCTTGGATATAGGTTTTATGGCAGACCGAGCATTCTTCATAGGCGCGTTTGCCGTCCGTGTCGCAAGCAAAAGGGATTTCGTCATGATGGGTTAACGTATGAGCAGCTGGGATACGAATCTCATCGGCGGTCACTATGCGGTAATCGCTTCCTTCTTTTAAGGCCAGCGCATGGCAACGAGAGCATTCGTAATGAGCTTTCATGCCGTCGACGTCGCAAGTAAAAGGTTTCTCGTCAACGAAAGCAAAGTCATGCTCGACATCGACTTGAATCTTATCGATGGTCGTGGCTTTATAGGCATCGCCATCCTTAACGAAGACTTCGTTCTCATCGGCGTGCCTGGAGCAAGTGTAATATTCGAGGTTACCAGGGTGTCCACATACGGCATCGTGTTTGACGTAATCGTGAGGAGCCGAAAAAACGCCAGATAAAACGCCATCTTTGGAAATTTCCAAATATGCGTCTTCCTTTAACATGAATGCGTGCGTGTCGTTAGTCCCGCCAAAAAGGTGACCTTTGGGGAAATAAAGGGAAAGGCGATGGTCTAAATCGGTGCCAGTCGTTGTGTTAAAGGGCCCAAACATTAAACACATTAGCATCGTGCCGCGGCTAGATGTTGAAATGCTATCGGCTATATTAACAAGACCGCCGGAATTGGAATTGAAATCATATAATTCATAGCCTTCGCCTGCATCGACATAAACAGCGTTACCGTTCCAAGCGTTGCCGGTGGTCGACCAACCGGCCTCTTTTTCATAAGGCACATAGATATTCCAGCGTTTATTTCCTTCGTGTGGGCCAGAATCGCTACCGAGTTCGCCCTTAAAGAATAAAGACGGGGTCTCGAAGGTTTTGGCGATAAGCGCATCCGTGCCACCATGTTCGAAAACAAACCCGCGCCACGGCAAATTCCCCGAACCCTGTGTCCACCAGAAGTTATAATCGTTTCTAAGAACATATTTTTGGCTACTTGTCTCGGCGATCACGGTGCCCGCTTCGATGCGGAAATGCTTATAAGGCAAGCTCCCTTCGGCAGGACGAAGGCCTTTCCAAGCCACTTTGACGGAAGAGGCGGCGGCACTACTTTTTAAGGCCATGGTCTCACTAGCTTCTAAATTCACATACCAATTGAAGGTGGTCTCCGAATAGGCAGGAAGCTCGGTATCGGTATTCAAGATCAGATAATTGTCATTCATCGCCTGCTCGTTTTTAAAATCGAACAGAACGATTTCCTTCTCCCCCTCGGCTTTGGGGGCAGAAACGAAATTGGCGCTCAAAGCAGAATAGGCATAGATGGAGCTAGTGGCTAAAAGGAAGGTGAATAACGCTACTTTCTTCATGCGATTGCCTCCTTAACGTAATGGGCGCGGAAATTGTCCATATAGACGACGCGCTTCTCCTCGTAATATTCGCCCCGCTCGAAGATGAAGCTGAAGCTGTTATATTCGTTGGTGCCAAACGCCGACAAATCGAGCTTGATGTGATTAGCGCCCGGCTCCAAGGTGAAGAAAAGGAGTTTGCTAAATTTCGAATAATAGACATTGGTATTCGAGAAACGAACGGGGATCGCATAATCCATGGCGTTATAGAAATCGACTTCCAGATAATCGCAATCGGAGAAAATGCTCTTCTGAAAATAAGCGGAGCCAGTGAAGATCGTCATAATGGGATCAAGCTTCTTTAGGCTCTCGCCACGCCCGATGATCTCCATCTTGAGGGCCTTCTCGCCATGGGTGACGTGGTCGCTAGAAGAATCTAGCGAAAGGGTCCCGAAATTATTCTCATAACGGATTTGGGCGACTTGGTTATATGTCTCGAAATCGCCGAGCATGAGATATTTCTCGCCCTCCTCTTCGACTTCGACGTTGCTTACGTCGTTTTCGAGGATGAGCGACTTCTTATCGCCCCTATTCACCGTCTCTTCGTTTTTGGCGGTCGTAACCTCCCCGAAATCATCCTCTTCCTTTTGCTCGTATTGCATAAGCGAACGATAGGAGCAATCGTCGAGATAGAAGGTAGAGGAAGTCGGGGTACCGTCTTCTCCCAATAAATTCGGCAAATAGAAACGGAATTCCTCTAAATTCTCTAAGGAGCGGACGCTTTCTTGGATGGACAAAGTAACGTCGTTCCAGCCTTGTTTAAGGTAGATTGTGCCCACGCTGACGTTATAAGTGACCGTCTTCACATACGATGCGGAAACCGTCATCTTATAGTTATCAGGCACTTCGTTAGGCACATAGAAGGAGAAAGAAATCTCTGATAATAACGAGCAATCGCCAAGCTTCTTGGCATTAAGGGCGAAGGAAGGCTCATAGCCAGTTCGATCACGGCCGTTTAAGGTGATGCCAAGCGATTTGTTGCCGCCTTGATGGACGTCCTCGCTAATCGACAAAGAGCCAAAGAGGTCGACGCTCCAGCCATCGTAGGAGCCGTCCTCGAAATCATTCAAAGAAATCTCGCTGTCGGTGATGCGCTTGGTATAACGGGTCACAAGGTTCCCGACCTTCACTTGGAATGTCACTGAGGGGTTAGTTAAGGCATTGAGGGTATAGCGATATAGGCCATCCTCGCCTTTGACGAGCCCTTCTTTCCCTACATACACGCGCGCTTCCTCATTAGGCAAGAGGAAGGAGACAATTAAATCATTCGCCCTTTCGCCCGCCGAACTCGCGCCATATAGCAGGGCCGTTGGAGAGCAGATGTTCTCATAAATCTCCAAAAGGGCTTGCCTAGAAGAGAGGAAATCGCTCGAAGAAGTATTGGTGATGACGCCGCTAAATTCCTTCTTCATGATCTCGTCGAGCGCTTCGTTAGCGTCCAAACCGAATTCCTGATACCGCGTATAGATGACGTTAATAATCTCACAATCCTCCATCCCATCGCGGTAACTTACCGCCCTTAAGGAAGTAACAGGGCCCTTGATGCCATAAGGGGCTCCAGGATAGAAGATCTTTCCATCGGCAACATCGGAGAAAGTGCTAGTCAAATCGCCATAATTATCGACGATCGGCCTCGCCGAATTATCGTCGTCGGTGTAATTAATGGCATCCCAAATAAGGAAACCGTCGATATCGTAATATTTTTGCATCCAAGAGATGAGCCTCGGGGCCGTAAGATAGGAATTGATCAAAAGATTCGGATACGGATATTGCGGACCGATGCAGGTATACCACCACTCTTGCTCGTTTCCCTTCCGTCGATAGCTATCGCGTATTTCCTTCGAATCATAACGGTCTAAGCTAGCGCAAGCGGAAATATCACCAGCGCCGTATTGCTCTAAGGTGGCAATCGAATAGCCGCCAGGGATGATATTGGGGATGTCGATAAGGGTTTGTCTAACGGTCGAGGAATAATAGACGTAATTGGGCGAACTGGCTAATGACGAATCAAGTTCGTCAGCCAAGTCCGTCAGCATCTTCTTGACGGTCGTGGCGATTTGATGAACGTCTTCCCAAGTCACCGAAGGATTGGTATCCGGCTCATCGACGAAGGTCGAGAAATAGAAGAAAGCCTTATCGAGGTAATTGACGTCATCCTCTAAGGAAGCGACGATGATTTTGCGGAGATATTCCTTGCAAAGGGGGACGTTATAAGGAATCAGCATATCGTTATAGCTGCTATATGTCGCCTCATAGAAGAATTTGTAAGCGGAGAATCCAGGGGCGTTATAGTACTTACGAAGCAATTCAACGTATTTGTCAGGCCCACCCTCCCCTTCAAAAGGAAGGCTAGAAGACATCCGATAATCAAGCATCCTCTCGAAATATTCGGTCGTGATCTCCTCGCCGCAATCGAGCTCCGCGCTGTTATAGTGCTCGGTGCCCCAGCGGGCGAAAAAATTCATCGTCGTCGGCTCATCGGGAATCGTGTAATCGATGACCTTGACTTCGATAGGGAGATAATGAGCATAGGAATCGGCCAGGACTTTGATTTGGCCGTTATAGGTGCCTGCCATCACGTTCTTGTCGGCGTCGATTTCGATGTAGACGCTTTGATTGGTGTCTTTGGTGAGGGTGTTCTCGCCATATTCCACCGCCGTAGCGAAAGGCAACAAGGCGTCGGGAATAACAGAACCGACGGGCAATGAGGGGTTATTGTATTTCTGATTGATACCGACGCTAGAGACGTATTTAGCGTTATAAAGGGATATTTTCTCCTTCGGTATCACGTAACGGTGATCAGAGGAAACCAAATCGGAGACGGAAACGTTATAGGCGTTAATGTCTTCGGAGCTACGAAGCATCAATTGCGCCCCCTCCCGTTCGTTTCTAGCCATCGAGATCTTCATCTTCTTTTGCCTGGAATCGACGGAAGAATCCTCGCGGGCGATACGTTCTACGCTGGAGACGCTCCAAAGGGTGAGCGGAGAAAAAACCGAGCCATCGAGGCCGCTAGAAGCGCAACCCGAAAGAAGCAAGGCGATACTCGAAGCAAGCAATACGATGTGACGTTGGTTTTTTCTCATAATTCACTCCTAAAACGTTATAACTTGGCTAGGACTTTGGTTTGCCAGCCTCCGTTGGCATAATATTCGGAGAAGTCGTTGAAATATTGTTCTGGAGTCCTATAGACCCTGGTCGTGCTAGAGCTGACGTTCAAAGCCGCTTCGATGCTATAGCCAGAGGCGCTCGTTAAGTTGTAATAAAGGGCGTTGCCTAGGTAGAAGACCGGATTTTTAAGCGAATAGAAAACGTAATTGGCGTTTTTGTTGACCTCGGCGATGCTTTTTTCGGTGGTCGAGAGCTCGCTTTCGTTATAAGAGGCATCAAAAGGCAAGAAACCGCCTTTGACGTTTTCCTTATAGATCTTGATGCTTTCGTCGGTGGCCATGTTAAGCAAGAAATCGACGGCCAATTTCTTCGCGTTGGCGTACGCTGGTATATAGGAAATATGGAAATTGGCCATGGAGGTGGAGATGTTCCTCGCTTCTTTGACGCGAGCGAAGTCCTCGCTATCGACGCCATCGTATGACGTTTTGCCTTCGTCGACGGCAGCGACGACCTTCGATAAAGTCGCATCGTCTTTGATCGATGATTTCGGAAGGTTATTGATGATGGAGGAAATGACGGGCAACTTCATCATCTTGACGGTCGAGGAAGAGCCGATGCCGCTTTCTTGCTCAAGCCAATCGCCGCAAGGATAAAGGGCATATTCCTTGGAGGAATCGTAGAATTTGCTTTGGACATCCTTATATAAGCTGGCTTTGCCCGTCGCGGCGCTTTCGTATCCTAATTTCTCGCCATCCCTTCTGGTCAAGGGTTCAATGGCCTTTAAAGCCTCCAAACGGCCTTGCTGGGTATAAATGCGAACGTCGTTGCCATAAACCTGCCCCGTGGCATCATCGACGTATTTGGCGTTGACGAAATTGTTATAACTGGCTACCCCTTCGTATTGGGCCCACCAGCCCAAGAACATCGTACGCGAGATCAAATCAAGCGTATTGATGAAAAGGCAGAATTTGTTCTCCTTGCCAGCGGCTGCGAACCTTTTTCCTAAGGCGACTAGTTCATCGCTGGTATTGGGAATGCTATATGCCGTGGCGCCAAGGACATTATCCAAAACCGTTTGGTTATAGTGGATGCCCAAGGTCGAAGTCGCCCATGAGGTCGAATAATAATGGCCATCGACGGCAAGCTCTTCTTTGACCGTCGCATTCATCTTCTCGCCATAAGTCACCTCTTCCCCTGGTACTTTGGAAGCATAGAGCTCATCGAGATTCATGAAACCGCCGTCAGTTGAGGCGTAAGTATTCAAAAGGGAAGCAGTCTGAAGCTCCGAAACATCGAAATACAGATCATAATCGTTATGGGCTTTGCCACCCTTAAGCGATTGCGTCAAGGAATCGCTCGAATCGACTTTCTCAATGCTTACCTTCACCCCTTCGTGCTCGGCTTCGTATTTCTCGGCTAACTTATCTAGCCAAGCCGTGCCATAACCCCGGTTAAGGATCATAATTTTGAGGTTGGTGGTGTCCTCAGTGTCGTTATCGACGTTGCTACCGCCTCCGCATCCCGCCAAGGTTAGCGTTAATAATCCCGAGGCGACTAAGAGCAATTCTTTCTTCGTTTTCATCTTTTTGTTCCTTTCTTTATCCTTTCACTCCGCCAAGCGTCATATTCGACATGAGCGTTTTATTGAAGCGGATATAGAGAATCACGATGGGGAAGGCGCTAAGGAAGATGCCGGCGAAATAAACCGGAACCGAGCCCTCGCTAGAATGCATCGTGATTTCGTTATAAGAGAAGAGGGCGGAGGTAAGCGTCCGCCAGTGCGGCAAATATAGCAAGGTCGTTTGATAATCGTTCCAGCAGGCGATGAAAGTGACTAATCCGATGCAAACGAGAATAGGCGTCGCTAAAGGAAGCATGATTTGGAAGAAGGTGCGGAAATAGCCACAGCCATCGATTCTTGCGCTTTCTTCGTAATCCTTAGGAAGGGTTTCGAAATAGCTATGGCAAATAAGGAAATACATGCCATGGCCCGCCCCCATCGCCAAAAGGAAGAGAGGGGAATCGACGAGTCCAAAAGTCGATAGCAATTTGTAATTGGCCGCCGTTTGCCCATAAGTCGGGAGCATCATCTGGACGATGACGATGACGTAAAGCACCTTACGGCCTGGAAAAGAGAAACGGGCGATCGCATAAGCAAAGAAGACGGTGGCGATAAGCTTCATAAGCGTGGAGCCGAAGGAAAACCAAATAGAATTCCATAACATCCCAAAATAATTGGTGTCGTCGTACTTCAATGTCTTAAAAGCGCTTATGTAGTTAGAAAAAGAGAAGGTATGCGAGAAGAAATGGGCGTTTTGGGCCGATAATTCCTCTTGGGACATCAAAGAGAAATTGAAGCCCCATAGCAAAATGAACACAAAAGAGAAGGACCATAATAGAACGATAACGGCGCCGATATTAAAGAGGGGGCCTTCCTGAAATTGCTTTTTGAAACGCAGGCAAATACGGCCCCAAAGGGAATTCTTATTGTGCGCTGGGCGATGAGGCAAACGATATTCTTCCATATTAGAATTCCGTGGCCTCCCCATGCCGTTTTAAGAAAATGCGCGATCCAATAAGGATAGGGATGGTCAAGACCGTGAAGAAGAGGCCGGCCGCCGAGGCGTAGTTATAATCGGATTCCCCTTGGTGTAAGACCATCTGATACATCCAATAGGAGATCGAATAGGTCTCTGGCCCCGTATCGAGCAATAAGTTAGAGCCACCAGCGCCAAATAGCCCCACCACCGTGAGGGTGATCATCGTAACGAAGGTCGGCCACATCAAAGGTAAGACGATCTTGGCAAATTCCCGCGATGGCGGAACGCCGTCGATTTTGGCGGCATCGAAAATCGTTTGGGGGATGCGGCTCATCCCGCCAATCCAAATAAAGAGATTGGCGCCGATAGCTACCCAAACGTCGTAAATGATCATGTAAATAAGAGAATGATCAAGTTGGAAATTGTACAATTCTTCGCTGATGCCAAACCAGCTGGAAAGAAGACCGAAACTGGCGTCGGGGTCCAAAAAGCGGATATATAAAGATGCGAAGAGGATCGAAGAAATGGCGCAAGGCAGATACAGAACGATTTTGACGAATTTCGAGCCGATCATCTTCCGATAGATAAGGTAGGCGATAAACATACCGGCGGGGATCAAAAGCAATTGGATACCGAAATAGATAAGGGTATTGCGGAGGAAAATGATGAAATTGCCACCCGCGCCGAAGAATTGGTTAAGGATGTAAGCGAAATTGTCCCAACCGCAAAAAGCCTCGGTGTTGTAATTGGTGAAGGCCATCGCGATGGTCTGCACTTCCACACCGGCCCAAAAGACGGCCAAATGGAAAACGGCTGGGAAAAGCATCACCAAAATGAAGATGAGCTTCGCCCAATCGAATTTATTTTTCCCTTCTTTTTTATAGGCGCTTCGCGACAAAAGCATTATTGGGCCTTCCTTCTTTTTATCGTCACGATGGCGTAAACGCCAAAACCTATAAGGACGGCGCCTGCTATGGCGTAAAGAACATATGCAAGCCACACCATGGAATTCTCGCTAGGCATAACCGCTTCATCTTCTTGCTTCTTGACGCTTAAGGCGATAGCCACGTCGCCATAAACTTCATCGAGATAATAAGTGCCGTTCGATGAGGAAAGGACGGCATCGCCCTCAATGGAAACGCCCGTCAATAAATAACCTTCGTCAAGCATCACTTCAAAGGAGAGGCCATCGCCTGCTGGCACAGAAGAAGAGGACAGCTTAATAGAGGAGTGCTCTTCTTGCTTAGATAAGGAAACCGAATATTGTTTCTCGGCACTCGTCACGGCGATCGTCGTATCCTCCGTAAGCGGCGATAACCTCAAAGAGAAAACTTTGCCCGTTCTTTTTAATGACGTAATGGCCTCGGTGCCGTTTACGAGAACGGAAGAAGGAACCTTCCCTTTCGCTAAGCTGAATTGAATAACGCTGCGCGAGCCATATAGAGGGAAGGAATCATAAACAGTATCGATAACATCTCCTTCTAGCGCCAAAGAAAGATGGACGTCGGCAAGCAAAGCGTACGTGACATCGATCGCCGAGGACACTTCATCGATTTCTAGGCTATAAACGCCATCGGAATAAGTTAATTGCGATAAAGCGTCAATGCCATTAACGGCAAAAGAGAGAAATTTGTAGCCATCTTCCAAAACGAAGGAAGCGTTTAGGACCTCGCCCTTGATGGCGTAGGAAGGGAGGGACGCTTTAACGTGTTCGTTATTCGATAAATCGCGAACCTTCAATAAGGAATCCTTCCGATAATCCTCGAAAGAGACCTCGCCTCCGGCCTCCCCGATATAGGGGCCGGTGATGACCGAACCTAGCGATTTCCTTTCGGTATCGTCATATTGGGCCACGCGGACGTCATTAACGTCGACGTAAACGCGGTTAGCGAACCAATGCCCCGTTTCATCGCTTGCTTTAACTAAGCCGACCACGATAATCAAGGAACTTCGCGAAGTAATCGAATCGCTCTCCGCCCGAGCGAGGGTTACTTCCTCGCCAGTAAGGATCGTGACGACGCCTTGGCTGAAACGGATGATATAGCCGAAATTGGACCATAAGCTATTGTTAGATGACCAGATACCGAATTTCGTTTGCTTCTCGCCATTCCATGCGGAGCCATCGAGTTTGGGGGTATTAAGAACGAAGCGGAAGGCACGATTGACTTCGTTAGGGATATTCCCAACGCCGATGCCTTCTTGCTTCAATTCATTGAAAGCCATCTCCGTTTGTCCAGAAACGTCATGTAAATCGTGGATGGTTACGTTCTTATCCTCGTGCACGACTTTCTTGGTGGTCACTATCTTCAAAGTGTCATCGGCAGAAAGCTTGGTGGCGATGAAATAACGAGAACCATCTTGTTTGAAGGCGATATCATCCCGCCTTTGGCCGCTTATCTCGATATGATCGAATTCGATGGTCGTATCTTCGGGTTCCGGTTTCTTAGCAAACGGGATATAGCACAACGAATTGTTATAAATCGGTTGGCTGCCCGGATCGCCCAAGTCACCGTTAAAAATTTCATAATCTTCCGTCTCTATAGTCGGAGCGACAATTTCCTCGTCGGAGGTCACCGTGACGCCATCTTGATAATAAAGCGTGCATCCGTCTCCATAAAGGAAGGTAGCTAAGAAAGAGAGGGTGACCTTCGCGCCGTCAAAATAATAGCCGTAACGGGCGCTTAGGCCCTCATCATCAACGAAATCGCCAAATCCGCCTTGCGAATAATTCACGACGTTATCGCGAAGAATCGGCTGTGTTACGCTCGTTTCGCTTTCTTTATAAAAGAGGATGGAATAGAAAATCCCGGTTTTGAACATGAAGGAGGTGCGGTCTTGGCGGTAATCCTCCCACGTGACCGTCGCGCCGTCCTTGACATAAGCTTCTTCTAACGCCGCCTCAAAACTTTTGGTTTCCTTCGAATCATAGGAAGAAGCAATATCCGAGGCGTTACTCACGAACAACCCCGCCTTGTCTAAGTCGGCGGAATCGAAAGAAATCTCATCGAAGATATAGGAAAACCGCGACGTTTCGAATTCCGTTCTGGCTTTGCCAAAAGCGATATAAAAAGGAGCGCCGTCGCTTTCGATGCGATAATGGCTGCCGATATTAATGGTTTGGGCATGATAACTTCCGCCCGCTTCGGCGGAAACGGCGCTAGACCCCCCCACTTGAATCAAAGGCAAAAGGAAGGAAACAAGAGCAATCGTCATCAGATGATGATGTCGGCGCATAGAAGGCTCCTTTCTGCTTGCCTATCAAAGAGAATCGGCTAAGCGATTTTCCTTGCCTTATTTTAAATCTACTTAAATAATTAATGCAACAAGGAAATCTAAGCGCTTACATGATGTGCTAAAATGTTAAGAGAAAATGGCCAAGCAAAAGGATATAAATAACCGAAATAACCTACGAATCGCCAATCAAACGCAGGTGATTTCCTTGCTAAGGAGGGCGGGAAGCCTACCCATCTCCTCCATTTCCGAAAAGCTCAATATCTCCTTCGTGGCCACTACCGCGATCGTAGAAGAGTTGGTTAAGCACGGATTATTGACCGCTAGCAAAAAGAAAAACGAACGGGCAAAGAAGGGACGAGCGCCGATTTTCTTATCCATCAACGAAAACGCCGGCGTCACGGCCTCTATAGACCTTTCTTCGAACTCCTTATCCGTTGCTTTGTTCGATCTAAGGGAACGCTTGCTTTGCCAAGCGGAAATCCCTCACGTCGACTTCGTGGAGGAAAGACACTTCCAAGAATTGGCTAACCTCCTATCCTCTTTATTGAAGAGGAAAGAAGTCAAAGGAAGGAAATTGCTAGGCATCGCCATCGCCAGCCCCGGCATGATCAATTCCTTGACGGGCGAATACGCGATGGTTTACCGCGTTAAGGACTATCTCAAAATCAATCCCCGGACCTATTTCGCTAACCTCTATAACGTTCCCACCAAACTCTATAACGACGTTCGCGTCGCTTCCATTGCCGAGAAGATCTTCGCCCCCTCCTTCTCAATGAAGAATTTTCTTTTCGTCCATATCGGGATGAGTTCGGGTCTCGCCCTTTTCCTTAACGACAAGCTCTATGGCGGCGCCCATGGTTATAGCGGAGAGATCTCCATCTATAACCCCGTTGATGAGATCAGCCGAAACAGTCGCCATAACAAACTATATTCTTTAGGGCGCCTCTATCAAAGAATCCTCGAAGAAAAGGGCCTTGACCATAAGAAAGAAATGAACGTCGATGAAATCCTCGCCTGGCAAAAGGCGGGCGACCCCATCGCCATGAAATATATCGACGAAAGCGCCCGCTATAACGCCATCGCCATCATTGGCTATGCCGACTTGCTTGACCTCGAAGGCGTCGTCTTGGAAGGGCCAATCGTCGCGCTTGGGGAAAGTTACCGCAATCTGCTCCTTAAATACGTCAACCTTTATGATGCCCACGAAGTCCGCGTCCGCATCCACTTCTCAGAACTTAAGCAAAATAACACCTTGCTAGGCGGAGCCTATCTAGCCAACAACCGTTTCTTCCTATCGGCCATCGAAGACATAACAAGGAAAAGGCTCTCTTATGAACCCGATGATCCCGAACTAGAAATAGTGGCGCCTTTCATTTGTTAATAAAATCGCAAAAGGCGCGCAAATCCTCCATCGATCTTTCATTCAAAAAGAAAACGATTAAAGAAAAGCGCAACCATAAGAGGAAAATCACCAACAAAAACCACTAAATGTCTTATTATGCTTACTAGTGGAGGAAGTTATGAAAGAACTACATTTGATTTGTAATTCCCATATTGATCCAGTGTGGCAATGGGATTGGGAAGAGGGGATGGGCGTCACCATCTCGACCTTCAAACAAGCGGCTGATTTTTGTGAAGAATACGATTATGTCTTTTGCCATAACGAAAGCCTGCTATACGAATACGTCGAGAAAAGCGATCCCGAGCTTTTCTCGCATATCAAGAAGCTAGTGAAGGAAGGCAAATGGGTCATCGCCGGCGGATGGTATTTGCAACCCGATTGCGATATGCCTAGCGGCGAGGCGATGGTTAGGCAAATCAAATTAGGGCGGGAATATTTCGCCACAAAGTTCAATAAACGCCCCACCGTCGCTTATAACTTCGATAGCTTCGGCCATAGCGTCGGCCTCCCGCAGATCCTCAAGAAATGCGGTTTCGATGGCTATATCATCTGCCGTCCGATGCCGAAATATTATCCCCTCCCCGAAAACGAATTCCTTTGGAAAGGGGTCGATGGGAGTATCGTCACCGTCGCCCGCGCCAATGACGAAACGATCTATACAAGCGGATACGGAACCGCCTTGGCGGACATCAAACGCAAAATGAGCCATTACGCCGATAGCGAATACGGACTCGCCCTCTGGGGCGTGGGCAATCATGGCGGAATCAATTCCAAGAAAGACTTGGAGGAGATCAAAAAATTCCAAGCCGATTCCGCCGATACCAAAGTCATCCATTCCACTCCCGAAAGATACCTCTCTTGCGTCCACCCTAAGACCGTTGTGAAGGAATCCCTTCCCATTTTGCGTGGCTCCTATTCATCGATGAGCAGCATCAAACAGATGAATTCCCTTTTGGAAAGCAAGCTTTTTGCCACCGAAAAGCTATGCGCTTTCGCCGAGAAAGAAGGACTTTATAAGAAAAACGAGGAAGTCTTCATCCAAGCCGAGAAAGCCCTAGCCGAGATCGAATTCCACGATTGCTTATCGGGCACCATCGTCAAAAGCGGCGAAACCACCTCCCTCTTAAAAGGCGATAGAGCGTTAATGGAGCTTCAAGAAGAAAGGGAGAAAGCCTTCTTGGCGATGATTAGCCATAGTCAAAGGGCCGAATTGGATTCCTATCCGTTCTTTATTTGGAATGAGATGCCTTACGCCAGGGAAGCCGTCGTCGAAACGGAAGTCCTTATCCCTCAAGCCCTCGTCTCCGATTCAGAGGAATATGTCCCCGTCGCCTACCAAGGCGATAAGCAAATACCTTGCCAAACGGTGGCCGAAGAAGGAAACATCAATATGGAACGCCGCAAACGGATAGCTTATCGGCTAACGATGCGTCCATTCAGTGTCGAAAGGGTCAATG
>CAVKTU010000011.1:0-9394 GCA_963659395.1 Holdemanella sp.
CTTCCCTTAATAAGCACATCAAGGACATCGCCGTCCGCCTTAACGGCATGAGCATCCGCTTCGAGGAAATCGTGCGGGGGAGAAGCACCTCGGGCCTCGAAGTCCCTAACGAAAAGACGGAAACGGTGAGCCTTCGCCGCATGGTCTCCGCCCTTCCGAACAGAGAAGATAAGCTTTACGTCCCCTTCGGCGTCGATATCGACAACAAGGCGATTTTCTCTGATCTCGCCGCTTTTCCGCATCTTCTAACCGCCGGCACGACGGGAAGCGGCAAATCGGTATTCATCACCGGCCTTATCATGTCTTTGATCATGCTTCATCGCCCCGAGGACCTCAAGCTCGTCCTCGTCGATCCCAAACGCGTCGAGATGAGCAAATACCACGACTTGCCGCACCTTCTTTGCCCGATTATCAAGGAGCCTAGCGAAGCCAAGGTCTGCCTCGATAAGCTCATCGCCGAGATGGAACGCCGTTACAAGGCCTTCGAATACGCCGGCGTCAAGGATATCGGCGAATGGAATAAGGAATTCGCTCCCGATTCCAAATACGCCAAAATGCCTTATATCGTCGTTTTCATCGATGAGTACGCCGATTTGAGCGACACTTGCAAGAACATCGGCGAAGCGGTGGTGCGCTTAGCGCAAAAGGCCCGCGCCGCCGGCATCCATTTAGTGATAGCCACCCAACGTCCTAGCGTTTCCGTCATCACGGGCACCATCAAAGCCAATATCAACGTCCGCGTCGCCTTAAGCATGTCAAGCGCCATCGATAGCCAGACGATTCTCGGCCAAGGCGGGGCGGAAGAGCTAATCGGGCATGGCGACATGCTCGTGGATTGCTCCCTTATCGCCCGCATGGGCTTCACGCGTTGCCAAGGTTGCTATTGCGATGGCCACGAGATCAACGCCGTCTGCGACTTCATCCGTTCGCAATTGCCGCCCGATTATAACAGCGACTTCCTCGATCTAGTCGATCACGAGGCCGAAAGGCAAGAGCAAGAGGAGATGATATCCCCCCTTTCGAAAGCGGAGGCCCGCGCCCAATCGGCCGACGACATGTACCAGTCGATCAAAAAGGACGTCATGCTACGGGAATACGAATCGATTTCCCATCTGCAACGTTCTTATGGCATCGGCTTCCCCCGCGCCGGGAAGATCTTCGCCCGTCTGCAACAAGAGGGCATCGTCGCCATGGATAAGGACACCCCCAATTCCAGCAAAGGCTGCCGCGTCCTAATCCATAAGGATCCCAACGAACCCGCTTCTAACGTCCAATTGGCGGGCGATAACGACTGATTTTATGGCTCATGCGCACGCTTATCTGAAAGAAGCCGATGTCATCGAGGTCTCTTTCTTTTCCTCTTCTTTTAAGGTGGAGGGCCTTTGGCAAGACGAAAGGCGCCTATTGCCCCTTAGGGAAATAACCAGGGAAGACGCTGGGAAAGAGCGCATCATCGCCTATCGCCTCGCCAAGGAGCTTGAATTTGGGCATAGCTATTTCCTTAAGACGGACCAAGGCCTCATTCCGCTTGATGTTTCTAGAGCCACGACCTTTCCTCATTTCGACGAGCGCTTCCTCGCTCTCGAGGAGGATTTCGGGGCCGCCTATAGCGAAGAAATGACCCGTTTCTCCCTCTTCGCCCCCTTGGCCTCGAAAGTCATCTTGAAGATAAAGTGGCAAGGCGAGGAGCGGCTTTTTGCTCTCGATAGGCACGATAACGGCGTGTGGGAGAAGACCCTCGAAGGCGATTATCATTTAGCTTCGTACACTTATTTGGTGACCAATAACGAAATCTCCATGGAGACGATCGACCCATACGCCAAAGCGTCGGGCCCCAATTCCCTTTATAGCGTCGTTTTCTCTCCTAAGGATTTCGATGCCTCCTCGAGCAAAGGGAACTTAAAGCCGTTAAAGAGGTATACGGACGCCATCATCTATGAGGCTTCGGTGCGTGACCTTACTAGCGACCCTCATAGCGATATCGAGAAGAAAGGCCTCTTTTTAGGATTGGCGGAAACGGGCAAAAAGACTCCCAAAGGCCATCCTGCGGGCCTTGATTACCTAAAAGCCTTGGGGATCAGCCATTTGCAACTCCTCCCCATCTTCGACTTCAAGAGCGTTGACGAGCTTAATTCGCGAAGCGGCTACAATTGGGGCTATGATCCCGCCCAATATTTCGTGCCCGAGGGGAGCTACGCTAGCGATCCTAGCGATCCCTATTCCCGCATCAAGGAGCTGAAAACCTTGATCCGCGCCCTTCACCAAAACGGCATCCGCGTGGTGATGGACGTCGTCTATAATCACGTCTACGACTGGCCGACTTCCTCCTTCGAGAAAGTCATCCCCAATTATTATTTCCGCCGCCGAAAGGACGGCTCCTTATCCAATGCCTCCTGGTGCGGCGATGACTTGATGACAGAAAGGCCGATGGTGAGGAAATTAATCGTCGACGCCATGAAATTCTGGATCGATTTCTACGATATCGACGGCTTCCGATTCGATTTGATGGGGCTCCTCGACATCGAGACGATCAAAGAAATCGAAGCCTATGCCCATCAAAAGGACCCTTCCTTCATCCTTTATGGCGAGGGATGGAAGATGGGGGAAGAAGGGGAGACGCCTCTATTAAGCATGGATAACGCCAAGGAAACCCCGTGCGTGGCTTTCTTTAACGACCGCTTCCGCGAAGCCAATAAGCGCTTCTTAGCGGGCGATATGACGTCTAAAGGCGCTTATAAAGCCGCCTTTTACGGGAATGCCAATCCCGATTGCGAAGGGGAGATCCTCTTTGCTAGCCCCACGCAGTCGGTCAATTACGTCGAATGCCATGATAACATGACCTATTACGATTACCTTTCCTATAAGAGGGGCATTAACGACGAGACGGAATTGCTTATGCGTTCCAAGCTTGGCATCGCCAGCGTCCTCTTCTCCTTCGGAATCCCTTTTATCCATATGGGAGAGGAGATCGGATTAAGCAAATTCGGGGAAGACAATACCTATAATAAGGGCGATAAATACAACTCTTTTCGGTATGACACGCTTGATGATAGATGGGACGCTTTCCTATTCGCCAAGAATTGCATCGCCTTAAGAAAGTCGTTACAATGTGTATATAGCCTAGATTCTTCCTCTTTCTCGTCGATGACGAAAAGCCAGGAAATCGCCGGCGGGGTGGTCTTCTTTCTTAAGTGCGAGGACGTTTCCTCGCCTTATAAGGAATACGACCTTTTCATTAACCCTTCCGACGAAGCGACCGTCTACACGCTCGAAGCCGATGCGGACATTCTCTTCATGCCAGGAGAGAGCTTGCCTATCGGCATCAAGGGGCAGAGCCTTCTTATTCCGAAACGCTCCCTCCTCGTGGCCGCGCTTGAGAAAAGCCATTGATCAAGCCCTTCGGAATCATCTTCCCTTCGCCCCATAGATATTGAAAAGAGGTATTTTTCTTATGATCAGCGAAGTGATGATCTCAGGGCGCCTAGGCGCCCATCTTTCCCCGACGATGCGCTATGTCGAAATCGACCGGGTGATAAGCACGCCGACGGGCGGCAAATACGAGGTCGATAAGGTGCCCGTGAAGGCTTATGGCGGGAAGGAATCCCGTTTCATGAAAGCCAAGGAAGGCGCTTTGATAGTGCTTAAGGGGAGGCTTGAGACCAAAAGCGATTTAGGGGTGTATGTCATCAGCGAATTCCATGAGATCTTTTCGCCTTTGGAGCGTTAGTTTCTTTCTTCCTGCCTTTATCTTATCTATAATACAGGCGATATGAAAATCTCTTGGAAATATCCGCGCGTAATCGGCAGGTTCTTGCCTCGTTTGCTTCTCTGTTTCCCTTCTATCGCTAGGAGCGCTAGGCGCCCTTCGCGGTTACCTTTAAAGAAACGATATAACCGTCTTCGCGTCCTTTCCTTATATTTGGATGAGGCTTTTCGGATCGACGATTACGTCGAAGGATATGAGGAATTTAGGAAACTACAAGAAAGCGGCGCCACTTTCTTGTTGGTCTCCAACCATCTAAGCGACTACGATCCCATCGTCACCCTTCGTTATATCACCTCTCCGACCTCCTTCGTCGCCAAAGAGGAAACGAAAGGCTATCCCTTCATCGGCAAGGCGATCGCTTCCGTCGACGGCCTTTTCTTGCCGCGCCATGACTTAAGGGCGTCTTTGGGCATCATGAAGACGCTCGAAGGGCGGCTAGGAAGCAAGCAAATGAATTACGTGATTTATCCCGAGGGCACGAGGAACAAAGAACCGATCAATACGCCGGTGGCCACCTTTCATCCCGGCTCCTTCAAAAGCGCCATGCGCGCAGGCGTCTATATCGTCCCGATGGCTCTTTATGGCAGCTTCCGCGTCTTGCAAGCGGCCCCTAACGATCGCCGCATCCCTCTCGAAGTCGCCTTTTTGCCTCCTCTTTCGCCCGATGATTACGCGAATAAGAGCACGGAGGAGGTAGCTTCTCTCTTACAAGCTAAAATCAATGAAAAAGTCGACCAGTTCAAGAAAATGGACGAGGAATATTATCGTCTTAAAATCAATAAGATGCCTTTGGGGGAAGGGAAGAGGCGCTAATCAAGCAGGCGCCTAAGGCCTTTGGGGTAGTGGTTCTTGGCCACGCCCTGGACCACTTTGACGTAGCCGAGGTTCTGCTTATCGTAGCTAACGATATAGAAGCCGTCTTTTTGCGCGCAGGGGAAGGTGTCGCCATGGATATAGGCTTTGGCTTCCTCGTAATTGATGGGAAGGCTATATTCAGGGCCTAGGAAGTGGGAGAGATGGTGGTCGGGGATATAGATTTCCCGCATCTCGAAGAGCTTCACGCCATAACGGAGGATATTGAGATGGGAGACGTCGAAATGCCTCGAAAGGCTATAGAATTTCGAGCGCATCATCTCGTTACTGCGGTCTAGAAGGCCATAATCGGTCAGGAATTGCTTGTATCGGGTGTTGGAAAGGATGGTTTTGGGCGAGGGAATCAAGGTGCCGGGCTTCTTAAGCAAGGCGATGAATTGCCCTTCGCCCTCGAAATGGTTGGGGTGAAGGCGGACGGCTTGAGGCAACGCTTCAAGGCGATAGAAGGAAGGGTCGCTAGGCAAAGCGACGATCTCTATTTCGGGATGCTTTTCCTTGAAAGAGAGGATCGTCCCTTCGTTTTCCTCATAAGAGAAGGAGCAGGTGCTATAAGCGAGGGTGCCGCCTTCCTTAAGCATCGAATAGGATAATTCCAAGAGCTCCGCTTGGCGCTTGGCGCAGGTTTTGACCTTCTCATAACGCCAATCTTTTTCCGCCTTTTCGTTTTTCCTTATCATCGCGCTGCCGCTACAAGGGGCATCGAGGATGATTTTGTCGAAGGTGTTAAGGAAATGGATATGGCTGAAGACGAAGTCGTTGCTCGCCACGATCATGTTTCCTCGGCCCATCCGCTCGACGTTTTGGGACATGGCTTTGGCGCGGGGGTAGCTGATGTCGTTGGCGATCACTAGCCCCTCGTCATTCATCGCCAAGGAGGCTCCGATCGATTTGCCGCCGGGCGCTCCGCAGATATCGAGGATGACATCCTCTGGTTTGGGATCAAGGAAATAATTGACCATCATGGCGCTAGGATCTTCGATCGAATAGACGCCATCGTCATAAAGGAGGTTCTGACCGAATTCGTATTCGTTCTTATCGTATAAATAGGCATGTTGGACGAAGGGGTGCTTCCTTACGTTAGGGAAACGGGAAAGGAATTCTTCGTCGGACATCTTCTTGGTGTTTAGAAGTAAGGCGTGGGTGACTCGGCCCGTGGCGATGCTTTCAAGAAGGGGATTTACCTCATCTTCGGGGAGATGCAATAACAGCGATTCTTTTAAGTCCATGGCCCTTATTATCTTATTTTCGATTATTCAAGTAAAGGTTTACGCGTTTCTTGGCGACGTAAGGAAATGACGAAATTTCTTGCTTGTCTTTTCTTTTTTTCGCCGAGTGAATAAGCCTTTTTGGCTACCGCAAAAGGCGAGGGCATCTTATAATGATTCGAGGTCACGAAGATGAGAATGCTGGATTTGATTGAAAAGAAGAAGATGGGCGAGAGGCTTAGCCGCTTAGAACTTTCTTATTTTATTGACGCGGTAACCTCCTCTAGTGTCCCCGATTATCAGATATCCGCCCTTTTGATGGCCATCCGTTTCCAAGGGATGGACGACGAAGAAACCTCGGATTTGACCGATATGATGCTGCATAGCGGCGAAACGATCGACCTTTCGGCCATTTCTGGCATCAAGGTGGACAAGCATAGCACCGGCGGGGTGGGGGATAAGACCTCCTTGGCCTTAGGCCCATTGGTGGCGGCATGCGGGGCCAAATTGGCCAAAATGTCGGGGCGCGGTTTAGGGCATACGGGCGGCACCCTCGACAAGATGGAAAGCGTCCCAGGGACGATAGTCGCCCTAAGCGAAGAGAGATTCATCAAGCAAGTCAATGACATCGGCATCGCCATCGGCGGCCAGACGGCGGAGATCGATCCCGCCGACAAGAAGCTATACGCCCTGCGGGATGTGACGGGCACCGTCGATTCGATCCCCCTTATCGCTTCGAGCATCATGAGCAAGAAACTAGCTTCTGGCAGTAACGCCATCCTTTTGGACGTCAAATTCGGCTCGGGCGCCTTCATGAAAGACCTCGACAAGGCACGAGAATTGGCGGCATTGATGGTAAAAATAGGTAAAAATCTTAATAGAGACACACGGGCTATTTTAACGGATATGGATGAACCGCTCGGTTTAGCCGTCGGCAATAGCCTCGAGGTGATCGAGGCCATAAAGACCTTGCAAGGGGAAGGGCCCAAGGATTTCACGGAATTGGTCCTGGGGGCAGGGGCCATCATGCTTACCCAGGCGAAGATCGTCAATGATATCGAAGAAGGCAAAAGAAGGATCCAAGCGGCCATCGATGACCGTAGCGGCTTTCAAAAGCTATTGGAATTGTTTAGGGCCCAAGGGGGCGATGTCAGCTATTTGCTTCATCCTGACAAATTCCCCGTATCCAAGCACATTTTCGAAGTCCCTTCTCCTGATAGCGGCTACCTCTCCCATATCGATTCTTTGCTAATTGGCGAAGGGGCGATGCATCTAGGGGCGGGCCGCGAACGCCTAGAGGATCATATCGATATGTCCGCGGGCATCATTCTAAGGAAGAAGGTCGGCGATCATGTCCATGCGGGCGAGCCTCTTTTCGAGGTTCATACGGATAAGGACGATTACGACGATATCGTCTCTTCTTTGCTATCCGCTTTCCGCTTCACGAAAGAGGGGAGGAAAAGAGGCGCGATGATTAGGGAATATATTTGTTAGTATGAAGGTCTTTTTGCAACGCGTCCTCTCCGCGCAAGTGGAAATCGAGGGGAAAATCTTCTCGAAGATCGCTAGTGGCTATCTCCTTTTGGTCGGCTTTGAGGAAGGGGACGACTATGAGGTGACGGAGAAGATGGCCAAGAAGATCGTCAAAGCCCGCCTTTTCGCCGACATAAACGGGAAAACCAACCTCGCCATCAAGGAAAAAGGGGGCGCCATCCTTTCCGTCAGCCAATTCACTTTGGCCGCCGATATGAAGGAAGGGAACCGCCCTTCGTTCGCTTTCGCCTTGGCGCCTTTAGAGGCCAAGAACCTTTATTCCCTCTTCAATAACCTCCTCCGCGCGGAGGGGCTAGAGGTGCAAGAAGGCCTTTTTGGCGCCGATATGCAGGTGTCGCTAGTCAATGACGGCCCTTTCAGCATCCTTTTCGACAGCCGCAATCTATTCGAAACGAGAGGCAAATAAGATGAAAAAGAAAGTGCTTTTGGGCTTATCGGGCGGCGTCGACAGCGCCATCGCGGCGCATTTGCTTTTGGAAGAAGGATATGACGTCACGGGATGCTATATGCGCAATTGGGACGCCCAATTGAATAACGATTATCTTGGTAACCCCACCGTTATGGCGAGCCAATGCCCGCAAGAGAAGGATTATCAAGACGCCCAAAAAGTGGCCGCGAAATTAGGGATCCCCTTGCTTCGCATCGATTACATCAAGGAATATTGGGATAACGTCTTTGCCTATTTCCTTAAGGAATATAAGGAAGGGAGGACCCCCAATCCCGATGTTCTTTGCAACCGCGAAATCAAATTCGGCCCTTTCCTCGAATACGCCAAAAGCCACGGATATGACTATATCGCCATGGGCCATTACGCCAAAAAGGTCGAGAAGGACGGCGTTTTCTATTTGGCCAAGCCCGCCGATCTAAACAAGGATCAAACGTATTTCTTATGCGCTTTATCGAAGGAGCAAATCGCTTATTCCCTCTTCCCAATGGCCAACATCAGCAAACCTGAAGCGCGGCTATTGGCGGACCGCCTTGGCTTAGACGAAGTGGCCTCCAAACACGGCTCGACGGGCGTTTGCTTCATTGGCGAGAGGCGTTTCCGCGCTTTCTTATCCAATTATTTCCCGGCGCAAAAAGGCGATATCATCGATATCAACACCGGGAAGAAAGTCGGCGAGCATAGCGGCGTCCTTTATTATACGATCGGCCAACGCCATGGCTTAGGGATCGGCGGCATCAAAGGCGAAGAAGGGGCGACGTGGTTCGTCTGCAAGAAAGACTCGAAAAACAATCTCCTCTACGTCGCCCATAACGACGAGGACAAGCACCTTCTAAGCGACGCTTGCCGCCTCGTTTCCCTTAATTGGCTAATGGATGACGTCATAGATAAGGATATCATGGTCAAATTCCGTTACCGCCAGCCTGATAACCCCGCCCACATCCATATCGAGGGAGAGGAGGCTTATCTTACTTACGATCCCCCCGTCAAAGCGGTCACCCCGGGACAATGGGCCGTCTTCTACGATCCGCTGGATGGCACCTTATTAGGCGGCGGCATCATCGATAAGACCTATCGGCATGGCGAAAGGAACGATATCTAAATGAAGAAAATCCGCGGTTCCGTTCTTATCTTGACCCTTTCTTCCTTTTTGCTAGGCGGATGCGACATCTTTTCGTTAGTTCCTTCCTCGTCCGTCGAATCCTCTTCTTCCTTAAGCTCTTCTTCGTCTTCGGAATCCTCTTCGGAATCCTCTTCGGAATCGTCATCTGGATCCTCGACCGACATCGAAGGGGACTATGACCCCATTTCTTTCCATTTCATCGAAGAAAACGTTCAGAATTCGGGCGACGCCATCTACATCAAAGCGGGCGATAACGACATCCTAATCGATGGCGGGGCCACTAAAGCGGTCGCCTCGACGGTCAAGAATTACCTTAAACCCTATGTGACCGACGACAAATTGGAATACGTCTTCGTCACCCACGCCCACGAAGACCATCTGGCGGGGCTCGTTGGCAAATCCTTGGGGAGCGATGGTTCTCGCGATGG
>CAVKTU010000011.1:9404-18451 GCA_963659395.1 Holdemanella sp.
CTCTTATATTCCTATAAAATCGACAATCTCATCGATTTTTCTTATTTTATGAACAATAAGATCACCATCGATAATTCTTACAATCACGAACTAAGCGAGAAAGAAGCCGATTACGCCACGGTGATCTATAAGGATTACCTTAACGCGCGGGATAATCTCGTTAAGCAGGGGACGAACCACCATATCGCCAAGGAACTAACCTCCCAAGGTAATAACTGGACGATCTCCTTGGGAAAGGGCCTCTCGGTCACTTTGCTCTATCAATTCTATTATGATCACACCAGGGCGGAGACGAAGACGCTTAATCCTTCCTACATCCTTTCGGGTTTTAGCGATCAAAACGATTGCTCTTTGGCTCTCTTATTTAAGCAAGGGGAGAAGCAGATGCTTTTCACGGGCGACGCCGAAGCCTATGCCGAAGGCTCAATCGCTGCATCTAATCCCGAATTAGGCCACGTTTCCCTTTTTAAGGCGGGCCACCATGGCTCCCCGACGGCCTCGACCGAGGCTTTGCTAAAAGTCATCACCCCCGATGCGGTGGTCGCCTCATGCGTGGCGGGGAATTGCGAATATAACCAAACGACGAAGGAAACCACCTTCCCTGGGCAAGAGGTCATCAACCGCGTCGCCCCCTATACCGATTCCTTTTACGTCACCACCCAAGGCGATTATAGCGATAAAAGCTATCACGCCCCGCTTAACGGGGACGTCGTTTTCTCCTACGACGAGAAGGGGATGGAGAGCCGTTCCTTCTCCGCTTCCGACAAGAAGCTTAAGGACACCGAATGGTTCGCAAACGATAGGACGATGCCTTCTGCTTGGAAGAAGGAAGAGAACGACGCCATTTGGATCCCTTCTAAGGAAGAAGGGATGGCTATCTTAGCCAACGAAGAATAGATAGCCGCCCATCTTTTGCTTTGATTAGGCGATTTATCGTTGTGAGCCTCTTAAGAGATGCTACAATATCGCACGGAGAAGAAGTCCATCCTAGAGAGGGCCGCAGAATGGAAAGGCCTATGGACGCGCCACCTCCGTTATCGGGAGCAATGTCCCCGCGCTTCGCGTTAAGAAGGTAAGCGAGTGCACCTATGGTGAAGAAGGATGGTACCGCGCTACGGCGTTCCTTCATCGGGGTGTTTTATTTTTTTTGGAGGCCAGTATGAAAAAGATGACAGGCGAGGAAATCCGCCGCACATGGATTCGTTTCTTTGAGGGGAAGGGGCATAAATACCTTCCCGGCGTGAGCCTTATCCCTAAGGACGATAAATCCCTTTTATGGGTCAACGCGGGCGTTACGGGATTAAAGAAATATTTCGATGGGAGCGAGGTTCCGCCTTCGCGCCGTATCGTCAACGTCCAAAAATCGATCCGCACCAACGACATCGAGAACGTCGGCCATACGGCCAGGCACCATACTTTCTTCGAGATGCTTGGCAATTTCTCGATCGGCGATTATTTCCGCAAAGAGGTGATCCCTTGGGCTTATGAGATCCTCACGAGCGAAGAGGAGGGCTTCGGTCTTGATCCTAAGAGGATCTACGTCACCTATAACCCTTCCGACTTAGAGACCTTCGCCTTATGGCAAAAGGCTGGCATCCCCGCCGAGCGCTTGATTCCCTTAGAAAGCAATTATTGGCAAATCGGCGAAGGGCCATGCGGTCCTAATACCGAAGTGTTCTACGATCGCGGCGAGAAATACGATCCCAATCATCTAGGCAAGCGCCTCTTGGAAGAGGATCTCGAAAACGATCGCTATATCGAATTATGGGGCATCGTCTTTTCGCAATATAACGCCGAAAACGGCGTCGAGCGGAAGGATTATAAGGAACTTCCGAGCAAGAACATCGACACGGGGGCGGGGTTAGAGAGGATCGCCTGCGTCCTTCAAGAGACGGAAACGAATTTCGAGACCGACCTCTTTATGCCGATTATCGAAGAGGTGATGCGCCTATCGGGAGAGAAGTACGAAGGGAAGAACCTCCTTCCTTTCCGCGTGATCGCCGATCACGCCCGTTGCCTTACCTTCGCCTTAAGCGATGGCGCCTATTTCTCTAACGAAGGCAGGGGCTATGTCCTTCGCCGCATCGTCCGCCGCGCCATGCGATATGGCCAAAAGCTCGGCCTTAATGAGCCTTTCATGTACAAACTCGTCCCTACCGTCGTTAACAAATACCGTTCCTTCTATCCCGAATTGGCCAACAAGCAAGGGATGGTCTCTTCCTTAATTGAAGAGGAGGAGAAACGCTTCATCAAGACCCTCTCTTCGGGCGAAGACCAGCTTAACGAGATGCTTAAGGGCAAGAGCCTCCTTTCCGGAGACGATGCCTTCAAACTATACGATACCTTCGGCTTCCCCCTTGATTTGACCGAGGAAATCGCCGCCGAACACGGCGTCAAAGTCGATACAGAAACCTTCCAAAAGAGGATGGAAGAGCAACGGGAGAGGGCCCGCGCCGCCCGTGAGGACACCGAAAGCTTCCATAAGCAATCCAAAGACCTCCTTTCCTTCCAAGAGGAGAGCGTTTTCTCTTACGAAAAGAAATCGCTTTCGGCCAGGGTGCTTGGCCTATTTCATGATGGTGAGCGCGTTTCTTCTTTGAGCGAAGAGGGCGAAGCCATCTTCGATCTGACGCCTTTCTACGCCGAAATGGGCGGACAGGTCAGCGATACCGGCATCGTCAATAACCCCTCCTTTGAGGCGCAGGTCCTTTCCGTCCATCTAGCGCCTAATAAGCAACATCTCCATCATCTTCATATTACGCATGGCAGCTTATCGGAAGGGGACACGGTCACCCTGACGATCGATATCAATAGGCGCCGCCTCATCGAGCGCAACCACAGCGCCACCCACCTTCTCCATAGCGCCCTTTCGAAGGTCTTAGGCAAGCACGTCGAGCAAAAGGGAAGCTACGTAGATGAGCATTACCTCCGTTTCGATTATGACGCGATGCGGAAATTAAGCGATGACGAGCGCCAGGCGATCGAAGAGGAAGTTAATGCCCGTATTCTCGATGCCATCGAGGAAAAGACCTTGGTCTTGCCATATAAGGAAGCCGCCAAATTAGGGGCGGAGATGGAATTCGACGAGAAATATGGCGAAGAGGTCCGCGTCGTCACCTTCGGCGATTATAGCAAGGAATTCTGCGGCGGCACCCATGTCGCCAATAGCGCCGAAATCGGCATTTTCACTCTCATATCCGACGAAGCCATCAGCGCGGGGATCCGCCGCATCGTGGCCAAAACGAGCTTAGGGGCTTTGCGTTATCTGCAAGGCCGCGAAGAGGTTTTAGAAGGCGCCGAGAACCTCTTTAACGCCGATGACAAATCCTTCGTGAGCCGCTTGGAGGCCCTTATCGCCAGCGATAAAGAAGGCAAGAAGGAAGTGATGGCGCTGAAAGACAAAATCTCCTCGATCGAGGCGAAAGCGACCTCTTCGCAGGTCGTCGACGTCCAAGGCATCAAATACCTCGCCTTGCTTAAGGAGGGGTCCACGCAAAGCGATTTGCTTTCCCTAGCCGACCGCTTCAAGGCGGCTTATCAGGATTATTGTTTGCTTTTAATCGGCGGAAGCGAAGGGAAACGCCCCTTTGTTTGCCTAGTCAACGGAACCGCTTTAAAGAAGGTGAGCGCCGCTAATATCGCCAAGGAAATAAGCTCTCGCCTCGGCGGCGGGGGCGGTGGCAAGCCGCAGATGGCCTCGGGCAGCCTAAAAACGAGCCAAGGCTTCGACGAATACGCCAAGGAAATCGAAACGAGGTTAGGGCGATGAGGAAGAAGGCGATGGGGCTCGATTTAGGTTCGGCCAGTTGCGGCATCGCGACAAGCGACGTCTTAGGCATCGCCCACGGCAGGGAGAATTATCGTTTCCCCGAGGGGGCTTATCGCCGCTTGCTTTCCTATCTCCAAGAATGGCTCAAGCGGGAGGATATCCACGAAATAGCCCTAGGCTATCCCTTGAATATGGATGGAAGCGCCGGCGAGGCGGCTAAGCGAAGCGAGCGCTTCAAGGAAGAGCTATTGGAGCTTGACCCAAGCTTGGAGATCACCTTGGTCGACGAGCGTTTGACGACCGTCTTGGCGGCCAAGACGATGTCCTTGGGGAATTACAACACCCGCAAGCAAAAGAAGGTCATCGACCGCCAAAGCGCGGTGGTGATCCTCGAAAGCTATCTGTCGATGAAAGAGAGGGAAGGGAAATGATCGAAATCAACGACAATTCCGTCGTCATCAGCAAAGACGACGGCACGGAAGACGTTTGGAAACTATATTTCTATTACGAGAACGAGGAACGGGGGAAGACCTATTATTTCCTATATAAAGAGGAAGATGAGGATTCTTTGATCGTCATGGCTTCGGAAGATGGAAAGAGCCTCGAAATGATCGACGACGACGAGATGAAGGAAGCCGAGGAAGTCTTAGCGGCCTACGAAAGCGATCCGAAGATCGAGGCGGCTCGCTCCTAGTTGCGAAGCGGCCCGCGCCTACCTATAATCTAAAGGCAAAAGAAAAGGAAACATTATGGCAGAAGAAAAAATGCAGATGACCCGCAAGGGCCTAGAAAAATTAGAGAAAGAATACCGTCACCTTTTGGAAGTCGACCGTCCTGAGGTGATCGAAGCCCTTAAGGCGGCCCGCGCCCAAGGCGACCTTAGCGAAAACGCCGATTATGACGCCGCGAGGAACCGCCAGGCGGAAATCGAAGCCCGCATCGCGGAAATCGAGCACATCAAAGACATCGCCCGCATCGTCGATGAGGGCAAGGGCGCCAAGGTCAAGAAGATCAATTTGGGCCATACCGTCACCTTCGTCGATAAGGAAAGCGGCGAGAAGACGACCGTCAAATTGGTCGGCACGGTGGAAGCCAATCCGATGGCTACCCCCTTCCCGTTAGTCTCCAACGAAAGCGCCTTAGGCAAGGCTTTGATCGGCAAGATGCCAGGCGATGACGCCATGGTCGAAAGCCTAACGCCTTATTCGATTCATATCGAAGAAGCCAAATTCGAATAATTTTCCTTCGATAAACACTGGGGTTCGTCATTCGAACCCTTTTTTCGTGTCTTTTTTCGCGCTTTCCCTCCCTATAGATAAGTGAGGAGGGAAACATATGTTTAAAGCAATTATCGTCGTCATCGTGGTGACGATCGTCGTTCTAGTCGCCTTAACCGTCGTCGACAATTTCACGGGCAGCGTCAACGGCGACTACGAATCGAGCCACGTCTATGAAAGCGAGGGAGAGAAGTTCGAGGTCTCCATTAGCGGCGAAGTCAAGCGAACGGGTACATATCTCGTTAGCGAAGGCTCTTCTTTGTCCGATCTTATCGATAGCGCGGGAGGGCTCACCTCCAACGCCGACGAGAAGGCCTTCGACACCTCTTTTTTGCTCGAGAAGAAGATGGATTTCTATATCGCCCCGTTATTCGATCAGGGCAATGTCTGCGCGACGACGCCGCTAGAGAAGGCTTGCCTAAATAGCGACAGCAAGGAAACGCTTATGGAATACACCGCTTTGACGTCCAATCAAGCCGACGGAATCATCGAATATCGGCAGAGCAAGCGTTTCGAGCGCCTTGAGGAGATCAAGGAAGTAAGCGGCATCGGCCCGGCGACCTTCGAGAAGTGCAAAGACCATCTGACCATCTACGAATAATCAAGGGCTTTAGCCTTTTTCATGGCATCTTAGGAGCCTTTCTAGGCTTTTCTATCGCCTGGCAAAAGGAGGTTATCGCCAGCCTTCTTCTTTCGCTTTTGCTTCTTTTCCTTCTTTGGCGCTTCGCCAAAAAGGGGGGAAGATACTTTCTTTCTTGCCTTTCCCTTTTCGCTTTGGTGATGATCGTCGCCCTCGCCTTTCGCTTCCTTCTCCCTTACGCTCAGGGGGAAAGAAGGTTGTCGGGCGTCGTGATCGAAGCCAAAAGCAATTATTTCCTTTTTCTTTCTGGCGGCAAGAGGTATTTAGTCTACGAGAAGGATTGCTTAAGGGAGAGAGGGGACATTCTCTCGGTTTATGGGGAGGTCAAGGCGATAAGCTCCTCCCATCAGGAAGGCCGTTTTTCTTTCCCCGATTATCTTTTCTTCAAAGGGGTGGAGAGGCAGATAGCAAGCGAAGACATCGAGGTTGTTTTTAGCGTTCCATGGCGCTTAAGGGCGAAGGAGATATCCTTCCTTGCCTTTTTCGAAGAGCCGACGAAGGGGTTATTGGGTTCTTTGCTTTTCGGGCGGTATAGCAACGATAACCTCTACCTTTCGAAGGCTTCGTATCTAGGCGTTTTCCTGGCTTTTTCATCTTCGGGCATCTATTTCGGGCTATATCGGAGGTTCCTCGATTGGCTCTTTTCCTTGCGTAAGAACAAAGGCAAGAAGGATCTTCTCGTTTTCCTTTTCCTTTGCTTGCCCGCCGTCTTTTGCTTGGGCAAAATCGGGATCAGGCGGATTTGCCTCTCCTCATTCATCGACGTCCTGACGAGTTTATTAAAAAGAAAGAGATTGTCGGCGGTCAAAAAGAATTCCTTGATCGCCGGGGCGATGTTTTTGCTCGATCCCTTCGTCATCTTTCAAAGCGGCTTCCTACTAGGCTATGGCTTATCGTTATATCTATTCGCCTATCGGGAGCGGCTAGGCCTCTTGGGCCGTCATAAATTCAAAAAGCGGCTCTTTAGCGCCCTTTTAATCAACCTTTTCTTGTTTCCTATGTATATGAAGGGAGGCTCGCTAAGCCTCTTGGCGCCTTTTGCTTCGTGGCTCTTGGCGCCGCTTATATTGCCGTTCGCGGCCATCGGGTATTTCGGTTTTTTCTTCATGCCGCATCTGACCTTATTGAATTCCTATGCTTCATTTTTAGGCGACATCCTGTCTTTTCTTGAAGGCCTTCCTCTTTCCATCGCGATTCCCGGCCCCCTTCCTTATCTAAGCGGCCTTTATTATTTCCTGCTTTTCCTATGCTTATATATCGACGATTTCGGGTTGTGCTATCTCAAGGAGGCGCTTCTTTTCCCTTCTTTTTGCCTCTGTTTGCTATCGTTTTTGCCTATCACCAATTATTTCACTTACCAAGTGACCTTCATCGACGTGGGGCAAGGGGACAGCATCTTGGTTAGGATCGGCAGCAAAGCTTTGCTCGTCGACACGGGTGGGGACAATCGTTTCGATATGGCCTTGGAGGTCTTGATCCCTTATTTAAGGAAGCAAAACGTCTGTTCTTTGGAGGCCCTAGCCATCAGTCATGACGACTTCGATCACGCTGGCGCGGCTAGTTCGCTTATAGACAATTTCCCCGTGAAGCGCTCCCTAACATCGGCCGTTGATTTCCCTTACCGCCTTATGGGCGTCGATTTTCTTAACCTCAACCCCTTAGCAGGGCAAGCCGAAGACAATAACGATAATAGCCTCGTCCTTTCCTTTAATCTCGACGGCCTCTCCTTTTTGCTGATGGGCGATGCGGGGGTGACGGTCGAAAAGGCGATCATCTCTAGCGGTTTCATTCCTTCCTGCGACATCTTAAAAGTCGGGCACCATGGCTCGAAAACCTCTTCGTCGATGGAATTCCTAGAAGCCATAAAGCCTAAGGAAGCCGTCATTTCCTGCGGCGTCAATAACCGTTACGGCCACCCCGATAATGAGGTCGTGAGGCGTTTGAAGGAGGCGCAGGCGAAGATTCGACGCACCGACGAAGAGGGGAGCGTCGTTTATCGCGGCTTCCTCAAGCGAGGCTTTTCTTTCTTTTAAGGAGAGGAAGATACTATAATCTTCCTATGATCAGCGTTCTTTCCTCCTCCCAATCGAAAATCATCAAGGATAAGCTTAAGAAGATCCTCGAGGAACTTCTTCCCGAACGCGATGAGATGAATTGCGTCTATCTCGATATGGCCGACACGAAGCTTATCGAATTATATGACGAGGTGGAAAGCTTGCCGCTAGGCTATGATAAAAAGGTTGTCGTGGCGGAGAATTTCTTTTATTTGGAGAAGAGCAAAAGCAAGCCTAAAATCGCCAAAAACGACGATATGGAGCCGCTGCTTGGCTATTTTCGCTCCCCGAATCCCGACGTCTATCTCTTTTTGCTCGTCTATGCCGATTCTTATGACGATAAGAACCCTTTCGGCATGGCGCTAAAAGAAGGCCAAGCCAAATGGATGCCTGTGAAGCTTATGACCCCCGAAGAATGGAAACGCTACGCCGATATCGTCTTTAAGCAAAGGGGAGTAGCGCTAGAACCCGAGGCCAGGGATATGCTATTAAGCGCGATCAATGGCGATTATTCATCCTTCCTTAACGAAACGGAGAAGCTATTGGCTTACGCCAAGGAGAGCAAGCGCATCGGAAAAGAGGAAATCGCTCTTTTAGTGCCGCCTTTGTTGGAAGATAAGGCCTATATGCTGTCGCGAAGCCTCTCGCGCGGGGACAAAGGCGACGCTCTTAAGATCTATAAAGATTTGAAGACGCGTTCCATTAGCGCCGTCACCCTCATCAACATGCTCGCTAAGGAATACCGTTTCCTAGATATGGTGGCCACCTTCCATAAAAACGGCTATGACGCTAATTCAATCGCCCAGGAACTAGCGACCTCCCCCGGGCGGGTGAACGCTTGCTTATATACCATCCGCAAAACCTCCCTTAAGAAAATCAGGGAGGGGCAGGAGATGATCTACCGCTCCCTTCTCGCCGTTATGTCAGGGAAAGCAAGCGAAGAGGACGCTTTTGCTTTGCTTGTGGCCAACTTCCCCGTATGAAGATCGTTTTCCTCGGCGATAACCATGGCGAGCTTTCCCTTTTAAAGAGGGTCGCATTGATAGAATATGACGCCGATGTCTTCTTTCATCTTGGCGATAGCGAGCTTTCCCCTAAGGAAATCGAGCCCTTTGTCGGTGTTTTAGGCAATTGCGATCATCCCTCTTCCTTATATCCTTTAGAGCGCACTTTCTCCCTTCCTTCGGCTAGGCGCCTATTGATGCGCCATCGGCCTATCATGGAGGAGGAGGCGCTAGAATTATCCAAGTAAGGCTATCGTTATTTCTTCCATGGCCATACCCATAAAAGAGAGAGGAAGGAGAGAG
>CAVKTU010000012.1:0-4142 GCA_963659395.1 Holdemanella sp.
TCGATGAGGAAACGATTAGAACCATCAAGCGGGATTATCGCAAAATCGACCGAGTGACCGACGTCATCAGCTTCGCTTTCAACGACGATACCGACCCGCGCGATCAAATCAACGACAAGACGACTTTGCGGATGCTAGGGGAGATTTTGATTTGCTTGCCGCAAGCCAAAAGGCAAGCTGCCGATATCGGCAATAGCGAAGGACGCGAGCTTTCCTTTTTGTTTGTGCACGGTTTATTGCATTTATTGGGATATGACCATCAAACGAAAGAGGAAGAGGAAACCATGTTCGCCTTGCAAGAGGAGATATTGGACGGAGGGAAGAAAGATGCCAATCAATGAGACGGAATTGGTCCAAAAGGCGCATGAGGCGATGGCTTTGTCCTATTCGCCGTATTCGCATTTCCCCGTGGGGGCCGCCATTTTGTGCTCCGACGGAATGGTGTATTTGGGGGCCAATGTGGAAAACAGCTCCTTCCCGTGCGGCATTTGCGCCGAGCGCAACGCCATTTACCACGCGATGATGGAAGGGAAGACGAAGGACGATTTCTTGGCGTTGGCCATCATCACCGACACCGACGAAGTCGCTTCGCCATGCGGCTTATGCCGCCAGGTCATCAGCGAGCTTTTCCCTGCGGATGGCGTCATCTATCTGGCCAACACCAAGGGCGATATCCGTTCCACCAACATCGAGGAATTATTGCCTTTCGCCTTCAATGGGGACGAACTCTGATGAAAGCGGGTTTTGTGGCCATTCTTGGGCGACCTAACGCTGGCAAAAGCACCTTGCTTAACGCCATTTTAAGCAAGAAAGTGTCGATTGTTTCTCCCCGCTCGCAAACGACGAGGGACGATATCCTTGGCGTATATAACGAAAAGGATCTGCAAATCGTCTATGTCGACACCCCGGGGCTTTTCGAAGGGGAGGAGGCTTTATACAAAGCCATGTACCATAGCGCCCGCCGTTCTTTAAGCGACATCGACGCGCTTTGTTATGTGGTGGACGCCTCTTTAAGCGATTATGAGAAAGACGACGCTTTCTTGACTTCGATAAAAACGGACAAACCCAAATTTTTGCTTCTCAACAAAATCGATTTGGCCAGCGCCCCGAAGATGGAAGAGGTCAAAAAGCATTTCTCCGACAGCGCCCCTCAATACGAGCAAATTGAAATCAGCGCCCTCAAGAATTATGGCCTTAAGGACATCAAGGAGAAAATAAGGGATGTTTTGCCTGAGAACCCTCCCTTTTTCCCCGAAGATGTCGTCACCGACAAAGATAAGCCTTTTATGGCTAAGGAAGTGGTGCGCGAAAGCCTTTTGCATTTCCTTAAGGAAGAGATTCCGCACGATTGCGCGGTCATGATCGATTCCTTCGAGGAAAAAGGCAAGGCCATAGTGCTACATGCCTCGATTTATTGTTCGAAGGATACCCAAAAGGCGATTTTGATCGGCAAAGGCGGCGAAATGATTAAGAAAATATCAATGAGAAGCCGCCATCAGCTTGAGAAGATGTGGAAGAAGAACGTCAGCTTGTATTGCGAAGTGGAGGTCCTTTCCGACTGGCGTAGCGACCCGCGGAAGCTCGCCAAGGTAGGCTATGGCCGCAAAGAGAGAGACTAAAAGAATCCAAGGGATCGTCATCCGCCGCTCCGATTATCGCGATAACGATTTGATGATAGAGATTCTTTCCCCCGAAGGGAAGAAGTCCTTTTTGGCGCGGGGGGCGAAAAAAAGCGGAAGCAAGAACGCCGCCTTGCTCAATCTCCTTTCCGAAGGCGAATTCTCGGTGGTTTTGAGCCCTAACGGCCACCTTTCCCTTCAAGAAGGCGTTCTTTTATCCTTGGCCGACGGCCATGATGATTTGATGAGACTAGGCGTTTATGGGCTTTTAGCCGAATTATCCCGCTTCTTGGTAGGCGAGACGAAGGAAGGGGAGAGCTTCGCATGGCTTTCGAAAAGCCTAAAAGCGATCCGCGAAGGCTATGACCCTCTTAGCGCCGCCCTCATTTATATGGCCTTTTTGCTCAAGAAAAACGGTTACGGGCTATGCGTCGATCGCTGCGTTAGATGCGGCGCGAAGAAAGGGATAAGCGGCCTTTCCTACCAAGATGGCGGCTTTCTTTGCCAAAAGCATCTTCGTGAAGGGGAGAAAAGGGACGTCTATACGCTGAAGGTGATCCGTTATTGCTATATGCTTCCTTTGCTAGAAATGGGGAAGGTCGCCTTCGAAAAGAAGGTCGCTTTGACGCTGCTTCGCGAATGGGCCCAAAACATCGAGGAATGGTTGGGCATAAAATTGCGTTCTATTGAGTTGCTATCGCTATTTTGAGTTCACTTATAGTGTGTTGACATCGCTTTCGGCGCCTTTAGAATTGTAACGTCTTTTTGGTTTAGGGAGAGCAAAGAAAAATGGCATCAAAATATCCATTCGACAAAATAATCACCCATTTGACGGGCACCGGCTACGTTTTTCCCGGATCGGCCATTTATGGTGGCTTGTCCAATACATGGGATTACGGCCCCTTGGGAGCCGAATTAAAGAAGAACATCCGCGGTTGCTGGTGGAAGCGCTTCGTGCAAGAATCCCCGACCAACGTCGGCCTTGATGCCGCCATTTTGATGAATCCCCGCGTTTGGGAAGCGACGGGGCATGTTAGCACTTTCAATGACCCGATGGTCGATTGCAAGGATTGCAAAGCCCGCCACCGCGCCGACGAATTGATCAAATCCCAATATCCCGACGTCGATACCGACGGTATGACTTTCGAGGATATGGATGCCTTCATTAGCGGCCACAAATTGGTTTGTCCCGTCTGCGGCAAAAGCAATTTCACCCCCATCCGCAAATTCAACATGATGTTCAAAACGCATATCGGCGTCACGGAAGACGGCAGCTCTTTGGTCTACCTTCGCCCCGAAACGGCGCAAGGCGTCTTCACCAATTTCAAAAACATCCAACGCAGCTCCCGCAAAAAGCTGCCTTTTGGCATTTGCAACGCCGGCAAAAGCTTCCGCAACGAGATAACTCCCGGCAATTTCATTTTCCGCACACGCGAATTCGAACAGATGGAAATGGAATTCTTCTGCAAACCTGGCACCGACCTTGAATGGTTCGCCTATTGGAAGGAACAATGCCTCAAATTCGTCGAATCCTTGGGCCCGAAGGCGCAAAACCTCCGTTTCCGCGACCATGAAGCGGCGGAACTCGCCTTCTATTCGAAAGCGACCACCGACGTCGAATACGATTTCCCTTCGATCGGTTGGGGAGAGATTCTGGGCGTGGCCGACCGCACCGATTACGATTTGAAACGCCATCAGGAATATAGCAAGCAGGATCTAACTTATTTCGATCCCGACACCAACGAAAAATATCTTCCATACGTCATCGAGCCTTCGATGGGCTTAGACCGCCTGATGTTGATGGTGATGGTCGATTCTTACGACGAAGAGGAGCTTAAAGGTGGAGAAAGCCGCGTGGTTATGCATCTTTTGCCCGCTTTAGCGCCTTATAAGGTGGCTATCCTTCCGTTAAGCAAGAAACTCGAAGATGAGGCCACGAAGGTCTTAAACATCCTCAACAAGCATTTCATGGTCGCTTATGACGTCACCGGTTCGATCGGCAAACGTTATCGCCGCCAAGATGAAATCGGCACGCCCTATTGCGTGACGATCGATTTCGACACCGTCAACGATCAATGCGTCACCATCCGCGACCGCGATAGCATGGAGCAAATCAGGCTTCCTATCGCTGAGCTCGTCTCTTATTTCAACGATAAATGCTTCTATTAGGAGTAGGCAGTGCAAGATTCACGCGCGTTGATTGATTCCATATTGTCCCAAACGGACATCGTGACGGTCATCTCCTCTTACATCAAAGTGGAGCAAAAAGGCCGCAATTACGTGTCCGTTTGCCCTTTTCACGATGACCATCATCCTTCGATGAGCATCTCCAAGGAAAAGCAGATTTTCAAATGCTTCTCCTGCGGGGCGAGTGGCAATGCCATCTCTTTCGTGGAGAAATATGAGCATATCCCTTTTTTCGAAGCCTTGCGTAAAGTGGCCGAGATTATGGGGATCGACGATGCGAGGCTAAAAAGCAACGCCTTCGCGCCGAAGATCGATTCGCAGACGGCGGCCCTATAT
>CAVKTU010000012.1:4152-14853 GCA_963659395.1 Holdemanella sp.
GCCCTATATTCTTGCATCAACGATTTGGCCCGCTTTTACGAATATGCCCTCACCACCAAAGAAGGCGAGGCGGCCCGCGAATATTTAGCCAGACGCGGCATTAGCCAAGAGGACGTGGCCAAATATTCCATTGGATACAGTCCTCGCGATGGCCAGAAAACCATCGAATATTTGCGAAAAAAAGGCCATTCCGTCAAGGCCATCGAAGATATTGGGATCAGCCTCGCTAAAGCGGATGGCATGTCCGATACGAACGCCGGGCGCTTGATGTTCTCCATCAAAGATCCGCGCGGGCAAATCGTCGGATACAGCGCCAGGCGCTTAGCCGACGACGGCTCCCCGAAATACATCAATTCCCCCGAGACGCCCATCTTCAAGAAGAGGAACGTCTTATACAACTATCACAATATCCGCCAAGTGGCCCACCACGAAGGATACGTCTATCTTTTGGAAGGGTTCATGGACGTCATCGCTTTGGGGCATGCCAATATCCCTAGCGCCATCGCCCTCATGGGGACGAGCCTAACCGCCGACCAAATCGCCCTTTTAAGGCAACTTAATGCCGAGGTGCGCCTTTCTTTAGACGGTGACGGGCCTGGGCAAGAGGGGATGATGAAAATCATCGCCCAACTTAACAAAGCCGGCCTTTCCTTCCGTTTGGTCAGCAATCCCGGCGATACGCGCGATCCCGATGACATTTATAGAGAAGAGGGGGCGGAGAAGCTTCGCCAAGCGATGAACAACCTCGTCGATCCCTTCACTTTTCAAGTCAATTATTATTCCTCCGTCCGTCACCTAGAAACGTCTGAGGAACGTCTTAAGGTGATGCATTATTTCATCCCTCAATTACGGAATCTTCCCGCTGGACTAGAAAGGGAGAACACCATCGTCAAACTTTCCAAGGCGACGGGATACGAAGTCGAAGCCATCCGCGCGGAAATCAACAAAGCCCCGCCAGGGGAGAAAACGGAGGAGGAAATCGATTACGTCGAGGAAGTCGAGCTCAATAACCTCTATCCCAAGGAACGCTTCCGCAAAAGGCTCTTCAAAGCCGAAAGAGAAACCCTCTATTACATGCTAAGCCATACGGAAGCCGTCAAATTCTTCATGGACAACATCGATAATTTCTATACCCCGAGCTATAACGAAATCGCCAATTACATCATCGATTACGTCAAAGAAAGGGGAGGAGAAATCTCCTTGCCATTGCTCGTAAGCGACATTGAGAGCGACCTTGAGGAAGATGATAAGGATTCCTTAGTCGCCACCATAAGCGACGTCTCTAACGACAATTACCATCCCGAATTCAACATCGAACAGCTCCGCTCTTGCGCCGCCGCCATCGGCGAAGAAAGGGAGAAGATGTCCGATGAAGCCGCTTTACGGAAAAGCCTGACCAATGACTTAGCCAGCCAAACCGAAGCCCTTGCGGAGTACGCCAAACGCCATAAAGAGCGGCTCCGTCAGAAAAAGAAAACCAGCAATTAGAAAGGAAAAAGCCCCATGACCGCCAAAAAAGAAAAGAAAGTAACGAAAGCCGAAGAGGAGAAGGAAATCGAAAACGAGGAAGAGATCAAAGAAGATCTTTTCGATCTCGAAATCGAAGACGAGGAGGAAGACGAAGGCCTCATCAAAACATTCGAAAACGTCAAGAAAGACCTTTTGAACAAAGCGAAAGCCAATGGCAATTCCATCACGCAAGACGAAATCATGGACGCCTTTCAGAAGTTCGATTATAGCGATGACGACTATGCGGGGGTCATCAATTTCTTCCACGAAAACAACGTCATCGTCGAATCCGACGAGGAAGAGATGGTGCTAGACGATAACGGCCCCACGGAAGCCGATTTGCTTAAAGGCGGCGAAGACGACGATGATTTAGACGACGTCGACGAAAGCGAGAAAGCGGAAATCGAAGACGTCGACGAATTCTCCAAAATCCAATCGGGCGAAGTCAAAGTCAATGATTCCGTCAAGATGTATTTGAAGGAAATCGGCAAAGTCAATTTGCTTAATGCCAAACAGGAGACGGAGCTCGCCATGCGCATCGCCGCGGGCGACAAAGCCAAAGCCGAACTCGATAAAATCGTCGCTAGCGGCGACGAGGCGGCCATTCGCGAAGCCAAATACCTGATCGCCGACGGCGGGGCGGCCAAAGACCAGCTCATCACCGCCAACCTCCGTTTGGTGATAGCCATCGCCAAGCATTATGTTGGGCGCGGCATGCATTTCCTCGACCTCATCCAAGAAGGGAACATGGGTCTTATCAAAGCGGTCGAAAAATTCGATTACACCAAAGGCTTCAAATTCTCGACTTATGCGACTTGGTGGATTAGGCAAGCCATTACGCGCGCCATCGCCGACCAAGCCAGGACCATCCGCATCCCCGTCCACATGGTCGAGACGATCAATAAAATGACGAGGATCCAACGCACCCTTGTGCAAGAATTAGGGCGCGATCCCACGGCCGAAGAGATAAGCGAGAGGATGGAAGGGTCTCTTTCTCCGGAAAGAATCAGGGAAATCCAACGCATCGCTTTGGAACCGGTCTCCCTAGAAACGCCGATCGGCGAGGAAGACGATTCCCATTTAGGCGATTTCATCGAAGACAAAGATGCTCAATCGCCTGAGGAATTCACCACTAAATCGCTACTCAAAGACGAATTGTACGACATTATGCGCGACTTAACCGACCGCGAAGAGAGGGTTTTGCGCCTTCGTTACGGCCTTGATGATAACCGCCCTCGGACCTTGGAAGAAGTCGGGCGCGAATTCGGCGTTACCCGCGAGCGTATCAGACAAATCGAAGCCAAGGCCATCCGTAAGCTCCGCCATCCGACTCGGGCCAAACGCCTTGGCGATTATCGCGATTCCATCTATTTTAGCGGCCCTGAGACCCATGGCAAGGATCGTTAATGGAAAAGGAAGATAAAATCGTTTCCGCCGTCATAGCGGCGAAAGATAGCCACAAAAAGAACGGCTATCTTAGCGTCGATGGCTTTTGGGACATCGCCGATCGTTATTCCTTATCGGAAAAAGAGGCGGAAGAGGCTCTTCTTCATCTTTCTAAGGATGGCATCGAACCGCAAGTAAGAATCGACGAAGGTCCTATAAACAAGGCCTCGACCGATAGCCTGAGCCTTTATTACAGCCAAATGGGCAAATACCCTCTTTTGGATGAGGAGAAAATGAACGAGTGCGCCAAAAAGGTAAGGGAGATCCCTCGCCTTGAAGCGGCATTAAAAGCCAACAAAGACGATCAAGCGGCCTTAGAACAGCTAGAAGAGGCGAAAAAAAGCAAGGATGAGATGATTTTAGCCAATCTCCGTTTAGTCGTCTCGATCGCAAAAAAATACGGCGATTACGCGCATTCGACGCCTCTTATCGACCTCATTCAAGAAGGGAACATCGGGTTAGAGAAGGCCGTGAGCCGCTTCGATCCCGATAAGGGGGTTTGCTTTTCGACCTATGCCTATTATTGGATTCGCCAATCTATCATCGGCTATCTTAATGGCGATTCCCGCCTGATTCATATTCCGACGAGGGCTTTAACCAACCTCCGTTTGGTTCAGAAAACGATCGACGAGCTTTCCCAAAATGCGGGAAGCGAGCCTTCCATCGGCGAAATCTCTCGCCAAAGCGGCTTAACCGTCGAACAGGTATCCGAATGCCTTTCCCTTCCCTTGAATCTCTTGTCCATCGACGCCCCGATTGACCAAGATGGCGATGATTTCTCTTCTTTCATCGCTTCGGATGACGAAGAGAAAAGCAAAAGCGAGATCGAGCGGAAAGAAGACGATATGGCGGTGCAAGATGCCATCAATTGCCTCACGGAGCGGGAAAAAGACATCGTTGTCCGCAATTTCGGGTTGAACGGAGAAGAGCCGGAAAGCTTAGAGGCAATCGGCAAATCATATGGGATAACGCGGGAAAGGGCGAGGCAAATACGCGAAAAGGCGCTAATCAAGATGCGAAAAGGGATCAAAAGATGATTTCTCTCTCCCCCCGTTTGCTTGCTCTTTGCTCCATGGTCGAGAAAGGCTCTTATATCGCCGATGTGGGGAGCGACCATTGCGCTTTGCCGATTTACCTTTTCGAAAAGGGCGTCATTAAAGGCGCGGTGGCGATCGAGAACAAAAAGAAACCATTCGAACGGATGAAAAAAGCCATCGAAGCGACAACTTTTCCGATAATCGCTTCCTTATCTAATGGCTTAGAAGCGCTTAATGAAGAGATTGATACCGTCGTGCTGGCGGGTATGGGCGGCAATCTCATCGTCGATATCCTAAAAAGAGGAAGCGCTAAGCTAGCCAACGTCGAAACGATTATCGTCGACGCTCATAACGACCGTCCGAAAGTGACCGCTTTTCTCGCCAATGAAGGGTACCATCTAACGCAAAACGAATTCCTATGCGATGCCAGCATCTATTACGACGTCATGAAATGGAAGAAGGGGGCGCCTAGCGCGCCTTATAGCGAGATAGCGCTTAAATACGGTCCGCTTAATGTTATAGCCAAACCTTTGGAATGGCAAAATTGGCTGTGTCATAAAACCCAAGAAAAGAAAGCCATCATCGAAGGAATCGGCATGCGGAACGAAAGAGTCGCCGCTTTAGAGAAGGAAATAGAAGAGATGGAGGGTTTATTACGATGAAAACGGCTTCTTTGCTTAGGTCGCTAGCTTCATTCTATCCAGCCAAAATACGCGATTCATACGATTATGGCGGACTTATGGCCGGACATTATAAAAAGGAAACGGAGCGTATTTTCCTAGCCCTCGATTTCGACCGCACCCTCTTTAAGGAGGTTCTTTCCTTTAAGCCGGATCTTATCATCACACACCATCCTTTTTTCTTTGGGAAGAAAAGGGAAATCCTCGATAGGGACGAAGAAAAGCGGGAAAGCTACGAATTTTTATTGAAGCACGACATCGCCTTAAGTAGCTACCATACCAATTTCGATCGCGGCAACGAAGGGATGAACGACGCCATCGCCAGGGCGCTTAGCCTAGCGGATATTCAGAGATTAGAAGGCGACGATATGGCCAGGGGCGGCCTTTTGCCTTATGAAATGGGGCAAAAAGATTTCGTTTTATATGTTTTGAAGGCGTTATCGTTGCCTTATGGCACTTTCATCGGCGAAGGGAAAATGAGAATAAGAAAAGTCGCTGTTGTTGGCGGCGGTGGCTGGCGAAGCGCTTTCGTCGCTAAGCAAGAAGGTTATGACGCCTTCATATCAGGCGATTGTCCGCATCACGGAAGAAGAGAAATAATACTTTCTCATTACAATTATCTTGATATACCTCATGAAGTCGAAGAAATATTTATTGACCAAATGACTAAAATATTACTAAAAATTAACCAAAATTTAACCATTAAAGGCATAAAGCACGAGCAGCCGGCGACTTTTTTCTATAACGATTCCAAATAGACTTTGGCTCTTTGAACATCCGCTTCGTCGGTCGAGGCGCCGCTCGATAAAAGGGCGTGGCGATGGCCGATAAGCGATTTTTTGTCGATTTCTTCGACGGAAAGAGACAGGAAAGCATCGATATTAGGGAAGGCGCCTTTGGCGAGGGCAAACAATTCTTTGCTGTTGTTGCTCGTGGTGCTGCCTAAAATCACGATGAGGTCGATTCCTTCGCGTTTGGCCGCTTGGATGCCGTCTTGCCTTTTTTGGGCGTCGGGGCAACGTTTGGCTTGGATGTCCGCTTGCGGGTCGATTGTCGTTATTTCCTCGATCGCCTCTTCGATTTGTTTTTGCGAGACGGTCGTTTGGGAGAAGACGGCCATGGGCGCTAGGCCCTTTTGCTTCTTGATGGCGGCCCCGTCTTCGTAAAAACGCACTTTAGGGCTTATCGATAGGGCGGAGATGGCTTCGGCGTGGCCTTTTTTGCCGATATAGCATACTTCTTTGCCTTGCGCGATCGCCTCTCTTATCATTTTTTCGTTCAGTTTGACGAAAGGGCAAGTGGCATCGTAGGCGATAAGGCCGTTGGCTAAGACGATTTCCTCGTATTCGGAGGGGTGACCGTGCGCCGAAAAGCAGATGACGCTTTCCTTTTTGAGTTTCGATAATTCCTTCTTGATGGTCTCTTTCTCGCCGTCGATGAAAACGAATCCGCTTTTTTGGAGGCTCTCGGTTACTTTTTCGTTATGGACGAGGGCTCCAATGAGATATATTGTTTCGGTGGGGTGCTTCTTCTTAGCGAGAAAGGCCGTTTGTAAGGCGCGTTTCACCCCGCCGCAGAATCCATATGGTTCGATGAGAGTCACTTTCATGGCTGCATTATCCGACATTATGGCCGAGAAGTAGAGAAGAAAGCGTCGGAAAGGAGCGAAAAATGAGTTTTAAGGAATTCGATTTGTCCGTTGAGATGGTCAACGCTTTGCAAAAGCAAGGGTATACCAATCCCTCGCCGGTCCAAAGTGCCGTCATCCCGAAGGCGCTCAAAGGACGTTCTTTGCTCGTCCAAAGCGAGACGGGAAGCGGCAAAACGCACGCTTTTTTGGTTCCGATCATCGAAAGAATCGATAAAAGCCTCGCCCGCCCTCAAGGGCTGATCATATCGCCGACGCGGGAGCTCGCCCGTCAGACTTATGAATTCGCCAAGGCCTTTGAGCGGTTTTATCCCTCGCTTCGCGTTAGGCTATTCACCAGCGAGAGCGACGTGAGCGATAACGCCGAAGGTTCCAAGAAGCCTCCGCAGTTGATCATCGGCACTCCCGGAAGGCTTAGAGACGTCATCATCACCCGTCAGCTTTATAGCGTCAGGAACGTTCGCTTTTTCGTCCTAGATGAGGCTGATATGCTCCTCGATATGGGTTTTTTCGATGATATCCAAATAATCGCCAGCGCCTTAAAGGATCCGCAGACGATGGTTTTTAGCGCCACCTTGAAGCCGAATCTTAAGAGCGAGCTCGACAAATTCGTCGGCGCCAATTTCGAATTCGAAAGCGAGAAAACGGAAACCTCGGGCAACGTCGCCCATCACCTTGTCGACATCAAGCACATGGGCACTTCGTCCGCTCTTTTGAGGTTTTTGGAGCTGAAGCGCCCGTATTTGGCCATCATCTTCGCCTCCACCGTTGAAAAGGTGGGGGAAATCCATAAGGCTTTGAAGGAAAACGGCGTCGACGCCATTTACTACAGCGGCTCCCTTGACGAACGTAGCCGCAAAAGGGCCTTGCGGGAAATCAAAGCGAATAAGCATTCGCTCATCGTTTCGAGCGACTTGCTCTCCCGCGGCATCGATATTAGCGACGTAAGCGATGTCATATCCGTTGATTTGCCTAACGATTTGGAATTCTACCATCATCGCGCCGGCCGCACCGGCCGCTTCGGCAAGAAAGGTGATTCCTGGGTTTTCTATAATAACGACTCCCTCGCTTTGCCGCAAAAGCTCATCGAAGAGGGCGTCGTTTTTGATTTCTTCACCCTCAACAAAGACGGCTTGACGGGCGATCCCGTCGGTTTGCTCCCTAAGACGAAGCTCAAAAAGAAAAAGGAACTACCCGAGGAGGAAAGGAAGGAAATCAAGATAGCCAAGGCCCTTTCTCGTCCTAAGCACATCGAGCCGATGTATAAGAAGAAGCAGCAATTCGCCATCGAGAAAGTCAAAAAGAAATACCGCAAAAAGGCCATCCGCAAGGCCATTAGGAAAAATTTGGCCAAAGGAAGCGACTAAGTCCGTTTTATTTCGTCAATTCGGCAACCAATTCTTCGAAGGCGTTTTCTTCTTTTATCTGCCTTATAGGTTGCCCTTTTTTGAAAAGGACCCAGACGTTATGGCCGCCCGCTAGCCCGATATCGGCGTTTTTGGCTTCGCCGGGGCCGTTAACGACGCAACCCATGATGGCCACCGTCTTATTGATATGATGCGATTCGAGATAATTCATGACTTTCTTGGCTAAAGGCAATAGGGTGACTTGCGTTCTCCCGCACGTCGGGCAGGAAATGAAGGTCGGCCAATTTTTCTTTAGTCCCAAATCGTGAAGGAGGCGGTTGGCCGCTTTAACTTCTTCGAGAGGCTCTTCGGTAAGGGAAAGGCGGATCGTATCGCCGATTCCATCGAGCAACAATGGCGATAAAGCGGCGCTCGAGCGAATGAGGGAAGTCTCCATAGGGCCCGCTTCGGTGACGCCTAAATGCAAGGGATAAGGGAAAAAGGCGGCCGCTAGGCGATAGGCTTTGATCGTCTCGGTGGCGTTACTACCTTTCAAGGAGATGACGATATCGTCGAAAAGAAGGCTTTCGAGGATGGAAACGTGCTTTTTGGCACTTTCGAAGAGACGAAGCGCTGGGTCGCTAGCGACCATTTCGGCGATGCTTTTGTCTAAGGAACCGCCGTTAACGCCGATGCGGATGGGGGCCTTTCTCCTTTTCGCGGCCTTTACCACTTCCTCGATTTTCCAAGTCTCGCCGATGTTCCCGGGGTTGATGCGGATGGCATCGACGCCATTATCCAAAGCGGCCAAAGCCAGACGATAATCGATATGGATATCGGCCACCAAAGGGATCTTCACCCTTTTTTTGATTTCTGAAATGGCGGCGGCGTCTTTGAAATCGAGCACCGACACGCGCATTATCTTGGCCCCGAAGGCGGCGCATTCGTTGATTTGCTCACTGACGGCGAGAAAATCCGATGTTTTGATGTTGCACATCGATTGAACGAGGACTTCTTTTTGCCCGCCGATTTTAAAGGGGCCGATGGCGATTTGCTTCGTGCTTTCTCTATTTGGCATCGCCTTATTCTATCTCGTTGATGGGGGAATGGGGGAAGAAGAGATGGCAAAAGAAGGAAGAAAGGTGCCGATTTTGATTTGAATGCGGAGAAAAAACATAGTCAACATCGGAATTTTATCGTTTCTTGATGGAAAGGCCGAAACTTGCTGATTTTCTTCTAGATAAATAAATCGCCTTGTGATACACTAGCGCTTGCGAAAAAAGAAAGAAGAGTGAACTTTTATGGCCAACAGCAAACGCGATCAAGTCATCCTTGCCTGCACCGAATGCAAGGAACACAATTACATTACCACCCGTAACAAAAAGACCCATCCCAACAAGCTGGAAACGATGAAATATTGCAAACGTTGCCGGCACGAAACGCTTCATAAGGAGTGCAAATAAGGCTTCGGCCTTATTTTTTTATTCTGATGAGAATCGAGCGGCTACGCTTCTTGCCCGAATATTCATCGAATATCTATGTCCTCGGAGATGAAGGCGAACCGGCCATTCTAATCGATCCCGGCAGCAACCTCGATTCGCATTTGGAACGCTACATATCTCATCATCACGGTGGCAAGGTCGCCGCCATCTTGCTGACGCATGGCCATATCGACCACATCGAAGGGCTTAAAACGCTGAAGACGGAAGCGCCGATTTATCTTTCCGCTTACGACGCGAAATATCTAAGTGATCCCAAATTAAATCTCTCACGGGAGCTTACGGGCGAGGATTTCGCTTACGAAAGCCCCGATCTTCATTTCCTTATGGGAGGCGAGAGACTGGCTTTCACGAGCCCGAAAACGGAATTCCTCGTTATGGCCACTCCCTTCCATACGCCAGGGAGCATTTGCTTCTATTGCGAGGCTATGAAAGCCCTCTTTAGCGGCGACACCCTCTTCCATTTAGGAATCGGACGAAGCGACTTGCCTGGCGGAAGAAGCTCCGACATCGAGGCTTCTTTACGGAAATTGCTGCCTTTGCCTGAAGAAACACGCGTTTATCCGGGGCATGGCGAAGGAAGCGTTTTAGCCAACGAAAGGAGATATAACCCCTTCCTTTCGAGACTATAAGCGGAGCTTTCTTGCTACAAAATCCTAAAAATCGTGGAAGAGCGGGTTACTTTGTAATATCATACTGCCGTATTTAAAAGGAGAAACAAATGAACGTTACTGAATTACGCCCCGGAAATTATTTCGAGGATGAGAAAACCCTTTATCAAGTCATCGACATTTTGCTCAACAAAACGGCGATGCGCAAAATGGTCGCCAAAGTCAAAGTGCGCAACGTTCGCACCGGTGCCATCACCGAATTAAGCCGTAACAGCGGCTATGACGTCGAGCAGGTCTCCATCACGAAAAAGGCCATGCAATACCTTTACGACGGCGGAGAGACCCTTGTCTTCATGGATCCGAAAACCTACGAGCAAATCGAGCTTCCTAAGACGGGGCTTGATAGCCAAATCCCTTATTTGGCCCCTAATGGCGACGTCACGATCATCTGCTACGACGAAGAAGTCCTTGGCATCGAGCTTCCTAGCAAAGTCGCTTTGGAAGTCGTCGATTGCGAGCCTGGCGTCCGCGGCGACACGGTCACCAATGGCGGCAGCAAAGACGCCACCCTCGAGACGGGCTTGAAGATCCGCATCCCGCTTTTCATCGAAAAAGGCGAGAAAGTCATGGTCGACACGACCACTGGCAAATACGATAAGAGGGCCTAAGGATGCCTACCGAGGTTTGGCAATTAGTTCTCTACATCGTTTTGGCATTCATCGCCGGCGGAGCGGTGGGTTTCTTCGGGGCTCGCGCTTTGATTAAGCGCGAAATGAAGAAGCATCCGCCGATCAGCGAAGCGGCTATCCGCGCTATGTACATGCAAATGGGCCGCAAGCCCAGCGAAGCGCAAATCCGTGCCGTCATGAACAAAATGAAGCAGGGCGAATAAGCGAAAATAGCAACTTCCAGCGGCGCGAGGAAC
>CAVKTU010000012.1:14863-18361 GCA_963659395.1 Holdemanella sp.
TTTTAATGGTGAAAAGCAAGCTAATCGATGGCTGGAAGATGCCCTCTTACATTAAGAAAAGACAGCAGTGGAATCGCCTAAAAACCATATTGCTGCATTTTGGTGACGTTTGGTGCCGATCTCAATTCCCAATAAAAAAGTGTCAATGAAAAACATTGGTATCATCTAAGGAAAACGGCAACTTTTTATAGCAATATGATTTTTCCACAGAGCTTTTATAAAAACTAAAAAACTACTAAATAACTACTTTTCCCATTTGAGCGGTTTCTCTTCGCCCGAATGGATTCTCCTAATGTTATCGGCGTGGCGCCATAGCAAGATGAGATAGACGAAGGAGATCGCCGCGAAGGATTCATAGCCGAAGGCGGCGCTTTCGCCAATGCCAAAGGACCAATTGAAGAAGGAGACATCGAATTGCGAGGCAAGCAAAAGGGAGAGAAGAGACAAAACCCCTTCAAATAGCAAAAGGATCGCCCCCGTCCAAATGGACGCTTTGCTCATGACGCGCTTGGCGATTTTGAAAACGAGGAAGAAAACCAGAAAGCACAAAGGGAACAATAACCAGCTAGTGCCGCCAACCGAGCCATAGAAGCAAGCGACGGCCTTTCCGCCTTTTCCTTTTAGATATGGCGAAAAGCAATGGCCGAGGCTAGCGAAGAAAAGGGTCGACCAAACGTAGAAGCGGCCCTCGTCCCATATCGGCATCGCTTTTCTAAGCCCCGAGAATTCGATGACGGCATAGACGCTCCAGAAAACGGCGATGGTTTTGAGGATATCGAGCATGATGACGACGACCCCCGCCTTTTTCCCCAAAACGCGCCCGGCGTTGGTGCCTCCCGAATTATGGGAGCCGTATTCCAAAGGGTTCTTGGCGAAGAAGACTTTGCCGATAATGACGGCCGTCGGGATTCCGCCGATCAAAAATGAGAAAACGGCCACGGAAAGGCCTAGGAGGATGTTCGCTAAGGTAGGGTTCATGGTTCTAAGTAAAGTTCTTTTAGGTAAATGTAGTAATTCCCTTACATTTTGTTGGCGGTTTTTGCTACAATTACCGACGGAGTGATTTTATACCATTAATGGATGATTTGCTAAACGAAGAAAAGAAATATTCGGCCAGCCAGATTGAGATTCTTTCCGAACTCGAAGGCGTGCGGAAGCGGCCTGGCATGTACATTGGATCGACGAATCTCACAGGACTCCACCATTTGGTTTGGGAGGTCGTCGATAACGCCGTCGACGAGGCTGTGAACGGTTTCGGGAAGAAAATCACCGTCACTTTGCTTAAAGACGGTTCCGTCCAAGTCGAAGACGAAGGGCGCGGCATCCCCGTCGATATCCATCCCGAAGCCAAAATACCCGCTGTTCAGCTGATTTTCACCACTCTCCATAGCGGTGGCAAATTCAATAGCAAAGTCTATCAGACGGCCGCTGGACTCCATGGCGTCGGCGCCACGGTTACGAACGCCTTAAGCGAATGGCTGGAAGTAACCGTTTGCCGTCAGGGCTCGATTTATCAGATCCGCTTCCATAACGGCGGCGAATTGGAGACGCCCTTGCACGTCATCGGGGAAACCTCCAAGCACGGGACGACCGTTCGCTTCAAACCCGACCCCAAAATCTTCCCCAACACCAAATTCAGCTGGGATACCATTTATAACCGCCTCGAGGAAAAGAGCTATTTGCTTAAGGGCGTTCGTTTCATCTTGAAAGAGCAAGCCTCGGGCAATTCCCATGAATTCTATACTGAACGCGGCTTATACGAATATGTGTCATCGCTCACCCAAAACAAAACGCCGATGGGCGATATCATCGATTTCAACGATTCTTCATCCCCGAGCGGCATCAAAGTCGAATTGGCGATGAGATGGTGCTCGCAGGATTATAACGAGAACATTTTCTCGTACGCCAACGATGTCCGCACAGCCGATGGCGGCACCCACGAAAGCGGCTTCAAAGGCGCTCTCACCAAGGCCCTTAACGATTGGGCCCTCACCAGCGAGGTGATTCGCCCTAACCAATCGATTGACGGCGTCGATATCCGCGAAGGGCTCACGGCCATCCTTTCCGTCAAGGTGCCCGAGAGCAAACTGGAATACGAAGGGCAAACGAAAGGAAAGCTCGGAACCCCCGAAGCCGGAACGGTTGTGGGCGACATCGTTTTCAAGAAACTCAGCTATTATTTCAACGAACATAAGGCCTTCGCCGTCGATTTGGTCAAAAAATGCATGATGTCCAAGGACGCCAGGGAAGCGGCGAGGAAAGCCCGTGAAGCCGCCCGCGGCGCCAAAAAGAAGAACAACGATTTGATCATCAGCGACAAATTGGCCAGCGCCCAATCCAAGGATTACATGGAGAACGAATTGTTCATCGTCGAGGGCGATTCGGCCGGCGGCAGCGCCAAAACGGGACGCGACCGTCTCCATCAGGCCATCTTGCCGTTGCGCGGCAAACCTCTTAACACCGACAGCGTCTCGATGGAGAAAATCGTCGAGAACGTCGAATTCAGCACCCTCATCCAAACCATCGGCGCGGGCGTGGGGCAGGATTTCGATCCCGACGAAAGCCATTACGGGAAGATCATCATCATGACCGATGCCGACACCGACGGCGCCCACATCCAAACGCTGCTTCTCACTTTCTTCTACAATTACATGAAGCCTTTGATCGAAAGGGGCATGGTCTATATCGCCCAGCCTCCGCTTTACCGCGTTTATAAAAAGAGCGATCCGTCCAAACACGTCTATTGTTGGAATGACGAGGAGCTCGCGGTGGGCAAAACAAAAATCGGGCCGGGCTACGCCATCGCCCGCTACAAAGGCTTGGGAGAGATGAACGCCGACCAATTGGCCCTTACGACGATGAACAAGAAAACCCGCGTTCTGACCCGCGTTTCCATCGACGATCCCCTTTTGGTGGAGAAAAGAATCGGCACTTTGATGGGCAAAGACAGCTCCCTTCGATGGAATTGGATCAAAGAGAACGTGACTTTCAACGAGGAAGATACTTTCATGAAGGAAGTGCGCATCGGCAAATAGAATATGAAAAAGAAAAAAGAAGAGAAATCGGAAATAATCGAGAACATCGTCAAAGGGACGCTTGACGAATTGATGGGGGAGAAATACGCCATCTACGCCAAAGACGTCATCCAAGACCGCGCCATCCCTGATGCGCGAGATGGCCTCAAACCCGTCCAAAGGCGCATTGTTTTCGATATGTGGAAGAACGGCTACCTCATCAGCAAGCCGACCACGAAATGCGCCCGTATCGTCGGCGACGTCATGGGCAAGCTCCATCCGCATGGCGATTCCTCCATCTATGAAGCTTTAGTTCATATGTCGCAACCATGGGCTTATCGCTATCCTTTGATCGATTTCCAAGGCAATAACGGCTCGATCGACGGCGACGGCGCGGCGGCCATGCGTTATACCGAGGCGCGCTTAAGCGCCATTGCCGACGAACTCATCGCCGATATCGACAAAGACACCGTCGATATGGAGC
>CAVKTU010000013.1:0-18279 GCA_963659395.1 Holdemanella sp.
TGCTGGGATATTGGCGAATGGGACGCGATGAAAATTTTGCGGAGCATTTTTTTTCGTTACGAAGGCGAAAGGCGACGGACCATTTCGGTTTTGTTGTTTAATGATCGGCCATCGCCTTAGCGCTCACCCAACTTTGGCGGCAACTCCATGCCGTGCGCTTTATAGAAAGCTGCTTTATTGATTAATTCTTGTTTGTGTTTCATGGTTGCCTCGCCCCGTTTATACACATTTCTATTTTGCGCGTTTTGCTTGCGGGCCTTTCTTCGTGGGCGAATGAAACATTTTTAGCTATTTTTGCCTATATGAGATTGAGGGGGTGAGCGCCCCCTCAATCATAGGCGAAAGGCCTGACGGCAATCTTTAGATTGATAATAGGATGCCTCGCGCGTATAATTTCATCGCTTCAAAGAAGGAATGAAGCAAAGAAAAACACGCTCTTATGGACGTTCTTGAAACGTCCCGAAGACCGAAACTAGGAGGTGCTAACATGAAAAAGTACGAAATCATGTACATCCTTAATGCCGCTTTGGAAGAAGCCGCGCATAAGGAAGAGGTGTCCAAACTCCAAGGTATTCTCGAAAAGAACGGTGCCAAAGTCACCGATACCAAGGAGTGGGGAGTCAAAGATTTAGCCTATCCGATCAAGAAGCAAAGCAAAGGATTCTACGTTGTTCTCAAGGTCAGCGCTGAACCCGCTTCGCTTAAAGAATTCGATCGTTTAGCTAAGCTCGACACCAACGTCATCCGTCACTTGATCACTGTCGATCAGGACTAATTCGCCGATCAAGAAAACGGAGGTAAAAAAACAATGCTCAATCGCGTAATTCTCATCGGTCGCTTAACCCGCGACCCAGAAATCCGGAAGACCACTTCCGGGACGGCCGTGGCTTCCTTCACCATCGCTGTCGATGATTCCTACAAAGGACCCAATGGAGAGAAGAACACTCTCTTCATGAGCTGCAGCGTCTTTGGGGCGCGTGGCGAGAACGTGGCCAAATTCACCAGAAAAGGCTCGCTCGTCTGCGTTCAAGGGCGTTTGAATCAAAGGAAATACGTCCGCAAGACGGATAATGTGCAAGTGACGACGACAGAAGTCATCGCCGATGGCGTCGACTTCCTCGATCCGAAATCACAAAATTCGCAATCCGGCTCTGCTGATGCCTCTTCCTCATTGGTTCAAGAGGAGCAGCCCGAAAGCGGCAACCTCGACTCGATTGATGTCGTTGATGACGATCTTCCGTTCTGAAGATATTAAGAAAGGAAACCAAGTACATGGCATTCAAGAAAATGAGACCTCGGAAAAAGGTCTGCTACTTCACCAAGAATCATGTGAAGTACATCGATTATAAGGATACGGAAACCTTAAGCCGTTTCATCGCCCCGGATGGAAAGATCCTTCCGAGGAGCCAAACCGGCACCAAGGCCCGTTATCAAAGAGAACTGGCGCGCGCGATTAAAAACGCCCGCTTTATGGCTCTTCTTCCGGAAGTCGGACAAAAGTAATCTTGAGGGGGGTTTATCCCCCTTTTTATGTGGCTTGCTATAGGCCGCATAAAGAAAGAGAAAGCGATTACAAACGCTCAATTGTAAGATTCGCTTTAAAGGGCAAGGATTATATAGCACAATAATGATGGCCATCGATGCAAGGCATCGTAACCATATATAGAAAGGAAAAAAACAAAATGAATCTAAGAAAAAAAGTTACTGGATTCGCATTAGGCCTCGCTTTAATGCTCGGGGCAGGGGGGGTGTTTGCTGCTAACGGCATTCTTAAAGAAGCTGTTGGCACAAAAGCAGCGGCTGCTACGATTGCAACGCTTACTTTCCCAGATAAGAATCAAGAAAATAACAAAAATTCGGATTACGCTAAAACATGGACGGCGATTTGTGCTGATTCTGACGAAAAAGATGTAGAATTTTCCATTGCCAACTTTAATAACAATAGTTGGAATAATGAGTGGACATACATAAAGTGCGGCTCAAAAAACGCAGCCAGCGTTGCTTCAATTCAAAATACGACATCTTTCAATAAAAAAGTTACCTCGTTGTCCGTGACTATCGATGCCGTCACAACCGACAGCGTCAATTCGTTTTATGTTCTCGGAAGTGAAGACTCAAGTTTTTCGAATCCGACTCAAGTAACACGAACCATATCCACAGGCGATATTATGTTTACTGATGATGCGTTTGCTGAGTGCAATTATTTTAAAATTATGTTTGATTGTAAGAAAGCAAAGAATGGCATCGTTACAGTTAGCAAAGTTACATATTATGGAATTGATACATCGCCATCTCTTTTGATTACAAACGAGCCGGCTGGCAATTTGGAGATAAATTCAACTGGCAAACTTGGATATGAGCCAAAAAACGCAACGGCCACCGGAATTACCTGGTCTACATCTGATAATAGTATTGTGGATATTGATAATGATGGTAACTACACTGCTAAAGCCGGCGGCGTTGCTACTATCACCGCTTCGATGACTTGTGAAGAATCATCCACCCCAGTTACGGCTACAATCGATTTGGCTGTTAATTATGGCGTTATTACAGTGGACGAAGCGTATACGATAGCGTCCAATTTGCCAGCAAAAGCAACATCGAAATACTTTGTTACTGTCGAAGGCAAAATTTCTAGCAAATATTCAAAAGCCAGCGGCACGAGCACTTCTTATACTGTTTATTTTAAGACGACCGACGGTAATGAATTCCAAATTTATTATGGATATCTGAGCAATTTAGATGGGTTCGATAGTTGGATTGTAAACGGAACCTTGACTGTAAAAGGCAACCTATATCATTTCGTGAATAGCAGCAGTGCATCAATTCCTGAACTTACGAATCCGTCTTTCGTTTCTTACACCGACGATGCGATCAAATTCGCTCAAAAGTTCATCGCGGATACAACCGCTCCTTGCTCCGGCACCGAAGACGATAAGAGCGAGGCCCTCGCTCCGGTTTGGGTCGCCCTCAAAGCCGAATGGGATAAACTCGATACCTATGCGCAAGCCAAGCTTAAAGCGGCAACCTCCACTGATTCTGATTCGGACATCGCCGCTATGGCTGCTCGTTACGATCAAATCGTGAACAAATATTCTTCTTTGGATAACTTCATCAATAGGACTGTCACTCCGGCCTCCGCTGCTAGATATAACGGCATCATCGGTTCCGATTCCAATGCCTTATACTTTGTTTTGATTGTGACGGCCGTTGTCACCGCTATTGGTGGCATTGTGCTCTTCCGCAGAAGGAAACATCAATAACGCGCCGTTAGGCATAATCAAACGTCAAAGGGCCGTTAGGGAAGCAATCCTTAATGGCCTTTTTGCTATGCCTCTGAAAGTTGCTTTTCAAACGCATGACCTTCAACGCCAATCGAAGAAATGCAAAAACGAAAGTAACAACCGGATATTTCGTTCATATAGAATGACGGCAAAGAGGACGAAATGAAGTTAACGAAAAGGATGGCCTTGCCTGCGCACATGCGTTTACGCAACTCCGTTCTTTTTCCCTTAAAGGGGAAAAGCGTATAATAAACCCGATATGACAAAATTGATTTCCAAATTACGCATCGCCCTCTTCGTGATTTTCGTGGTCGAAGCCCTTGCCATTTTAGCTGTGGCGATCTTTTGGTTCTTCGATTTATTCGGAATCAAAGCGCTTGGAAACAATCTCTTTATCTACACCATTGGAGGCGTGTCTGCCTTCTTGGTGGCGGACGCTTTGTTTTATTGGTTCTCCATCGCCCATATCCGCAAAATCAGACAGAAAAACGATACCGAGGCTTCCGCTTTAATCGGAAGCGATATCCAAGAAGCCTATAATTTCTCTAAGATCGGCTTATTGGTTATCGATGAGAACAACAAAATCATTTGGTCCAACAACCTTTTCCGCGATCTCTTCCTCAATGTCATCGATATGGATGTTTTTACCTTCATCCCAGGATTAAAGGGATTAGTTGAAGCCCCCAATGGCCAAAGCGCTAAAATCGATCTCAAAGACCGCAAATACGAAGTCAAATACTTATCTGCACCTAGACTATTCGTCTTCAAGGACGTGACGGAATATGAGAACATGTCCGCCTATTCTAAGGAGCAGGCCGTTGTCTTAGGCTTAATCATCATCGACAACTATAACGACGTTGCTTCCGATACCGATGAATCTGCTGATATCGTCAATGCCATTAGAACGATTATAACGGACTATTGCAGGGATTTTGGCGTTTTATTGCGCCGTATTAAGAACGATAGCTATTTCGCCGTTTGTAATTTCACTTCGCTTAATAAAATGGAGAAAGACCATTTCTCCTTGCTTGATAAGGTGCGAGTCGCCCAAAGTGGTGAAGACGTTCCCTTGACTCTATCAATTGGTTTCTCTCACGACTTCCCCGATATCTCCAAACTTAACGAAATGGCTAGCGATGCCATTGCCGTGGCTCTTAGCCGTGGTGGCAACCAAGTCGTTGTTTCCCGTTATGGGCACGAATTAGCTTTTTATGGCGGCAAGAGCGAAGCGGTGGAGACCACCTCCAAAGTGAAAGTGCGCTCGGTCGCCGACAGCGTTTCCACGATCATCAAGCAAAGCTCCAATGTTCTTATCATGGGCCATAACGACATGGATATGGACGCCCTTGGCTCTAGTTTGGGCATGATGGCTATTTGCGATTGGTGCGGCAAACCTAGCAAAATAGTCTATTCCCCCAAACGGGCGGAAAAGAAGACCCGTTTGGCCTTCCAAAGCGCTTTCTCGCGTGAGGTCTATGAGAAGATGGTCATCTCCCCCGAAGACGCCGTAAGCCAAGTTAAGGACACCACCTTGGTTATCATCGTTGATATCAGCGTGCCCGCCATGACGATGGCGCCTAAATTGCTTGACGTAGCCAATAAAGTCATGATTATCGATCACCATCGCCGTGGTGATAAATATCCTGATCGCCCCGTTCTTTCTTATGTCGAGCCTAGCGCCGCAAGCGCGTCTGAGCTCATCGTGGAAATGATTCGTTACGCTACGGCGAATCCGCGTATCGAATTGAAGCCGACTTACGCCACGATCATGCTTTCGGGCATTTTCATGGATTCCAATTTCTTCAAATCCAACAAGACGGGCATGCGCACCTTCGAGGCGGCCGAAATCCTTAAGAGCTATGGCGCCGATAACACGGTCGCCGACGATTATCTCAAAGAAGAATTCGAGGAATATACCTTGGTCAATAAAATCGTCAGCACCATTCAAACGCCCTATTATGGCGTCGTTTATTGCGTTTCCGACGACCGCGATATCATTGAACGGAGCACTTTGGGTAAGGTGTGTAACCAATTAATGCAATTAAAGGGCATTAATGCTTGCTTCGTCATTGGTCGAACGGACGATAAGACGGTTCGCTTAAGCGCTCGAAGCGATGGCTCGATTAACGTCCAAACCCTTTGCGAAAAGATGGGTGGCGGCGGCCATTTCTCAATGGCGGCGACCGCCGTAAGCGGCAATTCCAGCGAGCCGCTAACAAAGACGCTATTGACTGTATTGGACAATTATCTCGACAGCGCGCGTACTGGTCCTAGCAATAATTAAAGGAGGAGAGAACAATGAAGATCATCCTGTTATCCGACGTCAAAGGCATTGGCAAGAAGGGCGATACGGTCAACGTATCCGATGGCTATGCCTCCAATTATCTGATTCCTAAGAAACTAGCGGTTATTTCAACCCCCGCGAGCCAAACGCAATTGGCTAAAAGCAACGCCGAGGAAGAAAAACGCCAAATCGCCCTCAAAGAGGAAGCGGAGGAGCTTGCCAAACGCTTAGAGCACATTAACGTCGAATTCAAAGCGAAAGTCGGTAGCGATGGCCGGATGTTTGGCACCATCTCTCCTAAAGAGATCGAAGAAGGTCTTAAAACCCAATGGGGCATCGTGATCGATAAGCGGAAATTCATTGATAAATATCCTGCCAACGCCTTAGGGTATACGCGCTTAAAAATCGAATTATATAAAGGTAGTGCCGGCACGGTGGTGGGGACGGTTAACGTTCATATCTCCGAGGAGAAATGATAATGCCGAAGAAGGTTTTGACCTTGCCCTCCAACCTTGAAGCGGAACGCGCCGTTTTAGGCAGCATCCTTTTAAGTGGCGAAACGGCGGCGACCGTCTTCTCTTCATTAGAAGAAGGAGATTTTTCGGGCGTGGACAAACGGAACGTTTTGATTTTTGAGGCCATGCACGAACTGGTGAACCAAAACGAGAATATCGATGTCGGAACCCTCATTAATGAACTTACCATTCTTCATACTTTAGAAGACGCCGGAGGAGTGGCTTACATCAAGTCGTTGATCGATGAATTAATCAGCGACGATGATATCGATCACTATATCAAAATTCTCAAAAACCAAGCAGTTCTTAGGTCTTTCTTGCTAGAACTTCAAAAAGCGCAGGACGATTATATTAGTGGCAAAGTATCTGATATCGGCGGTTTCATCGCCGATGAATCGAACCGTTTATCGGAAATCGCTTCCCGTCGCAGCGTGGCTGACTTTAAGCCCGCCAAAGAATTGGCGGAGGAAGTCCGTATTCTGATCGAGCAAGAAAGCAAAAGGAACAACAAAGGCTTAACCGGCGTTGATACTGGTTTCGAAAGACTCAATGAATTAACGCACGGTTGGCAAAAGGGATCTCTTAATATCTTGGCGGCCCGGCCATCCGTTGGGAAGACCGCCTTAGCGCTTAATTTCGCCCTCAAGGCAGCCGAGAGCATGCATGCTCCCGTGGCCATTTTCGAATGCGAAATGGCGGGCAGCGAGATGATGAAGCGTTTGCTTAGTTCCAAGACGATGGTGTCCTTAGAGAAGATCTCAACGGGCAGTTTCTTGACTCAAAGGGAGAAGGAAAAGATCTCTAGCGGCATTGATGATATCAAGCGCTTGCCGATTTATTTCGACGACACCTCCAATATCAAATTGAATGATTTGATCGCCAAAGCAACCAAATTAAAGAAAGAGAATCCTAACCTTTGCTTGATCGTGGTCGACTATATCGGCCTTGTGACCGTCGATAGTGGCAAAAAATACGATAGCCGCACCCTAGAAGTCGGTAATGTCACCAAAGCCCTTAAGAAATTGGCCCGCGACCTTAAATTGGCCGTCATCGCTTTGGCGCAGCTTAATCGTAACGTTGATAACAATTTCAATCACGTTCCAATGCTTTCTAATCTCCGTGAATCGGGATCCATCGAGCAAGATGCCGATATCGTCATGCTTCTATATCGTAGCGATTATTACGACAACCAAGGCCAGCTTAAGAAAAAGGGCCAGGACGACGGTCAAGGAAGTAGTTTTTCTTCTAAACTACAATCGGAAGTGGACGCCAAGAACGCCCGGGGCGAGAATAAAGATTCGATATCGGTGGTTAACGTCAATGTCGCCAAGAACCGTTCGGGCCGTTTAGGCAACGTGATTTTGTTGTTCTCGAAGAATTATCAAAGCTTTGATTCGCCATCTAAGGAATTAGAAAGCGCCCAAGCCGAGATGATGGGCTATTCGAATACGGAGGATTGATGCTCTCCTTTATCAATATCGCCAGCGGCTCTAAGGGCAACGCGACTTTAATTTATAACGAAGACAGCCTTTTGTTGGTCGATATGGGCGTGACGAAGCGCTCCTTGACGGCCGCTTTAAAGAAGATAGGGCGCCAATATAAAGACATTCAAGGCGTCCTTATCACCCATGAGCACCATGATCATATCGGAACCTTGGGTTTGCTTCATGATGATTTCCCCATCTTCAGCGCTCCCGGCGTCGTAAGCGGACCCATGCACGCCAACGTCTTTCCCGAAGAGCCCTTCGATTTAGGGTCTTTTCTTATCTATCCCATCGAAGCTTCCCACGACGCCAAATTCCCTTTGGGCTATGTTTTTTGCTCGAATAACGAGCGGTTAGTTTATCTAACCGATACGGGCGTTGTTTTGGAATCGGCGTTGCCTTATATGGCCAATGCCGATTATTACATCATCGAAAGCAATCACGACGAGAAGATGCTTAAATCCTCTAAGCGGCCCTTAAGCCTGATTCTACGGATTTTAAGCCCCGAAGGGCATTTATCCAATCGCGACAGCGCTTTATGCATGGCGGCCATCCTAGGCCCCAAAACAAAGGCGATTTATCTCGCTCACTTAAGCGAGGAATGCAATACCGTCGAAAAAGCCTATGAGACATATTCATCCGTTTTTGAGGAGAAGCAAATCGATTTCGATTTCAATAAAATAATCGCTTTATCGCAACGGCATATGACCTTGGGCGGAGACGAACAATGAAAGTCATTGTGATGGTCGTCGGCTCCCTTAAAGAGGCTTATTGGAAAGAAGCGGAGAAGGAATACTTAAAACGGCTTTCGCCATACTTACAAATCGAGATGCAAGAATACCACGATTATGCCGTCAAAGAGAAATCGTCGCCCAAGGAAATCGAGCAGATAAAAGAAAAGGAAAACGAAAAAATCCTTGCAAAACTTAAGCCAAATGATTTTGTCGTCCTTTTGGATTTAGGCCGAAAAGAATATGATTCCCAGGCTTTCTCCGAGGAACTATATAAATGGTTCCGCCAAGGCGATAGCCATATCGTTTTCGTCATCGGCGGCTCTTATGGCCTTAGCGATAAGCTTCGGGCGAGAGGTAACGCCTCTTGGACTTTATCAAAGCTAACCTTCACCCATCAAATGAGCAGGATCATCTTATTGGAACAACTTTATCGCGCCATGAAGATCGCCCATCACGAGCCGTATCACAAATGATCGATCAAGTCGAAATGGAGCATCGCTTTGGCCCAGCCGCCATCATCGATGTCGTCGGTGACGAAATCGGCGGTTTGCTTGACTTCTAATAACGCTCCCCCGACGGCGACGCTGCTTCCGGTGAATTGCAGCATCTCGATATCGTTATTGCCATCGCCGATGGAAAGGGCGTTATCGACGTTCAAACCATAATGCTCCAATACGGCCATGATGCCTTTAGCTTTATCGCTATCGCGCGGCATGATATCCACGGCATATTCATCCCATCTAGCGGCCTTGCAATCCTTTAGGTGAGGAAGGAAGAGCGATTCATCAAAACTATCGCAGAAGGCGATCATTTGATAGACGACGCGGTCATAGGGAACGGGGAATTTGCGCGGCTGGGGGAAACGGGTGCCGTATTTGGCGTGGGCGTCGATAACGCGGTCATCGATATAGTTAATGTGTCCTTCCTTCTCTTCGATGAGGGTAAGGCCGAATTTCAGACGGGTGCTAAAATTGATCATCGCGTTGACGACCGATGCGGGAATGGGGTAACGGTAGATTAATTCGTTGCCGATTTGGGCGCAGGCGCCGTTCATCATGACGAGGCCATCCGGTTTCACGATATCCAAGATGCCCGTTTTGCGGATCAAATAATAATTGCGGCCGCTCGAAAGGAAGACTTTGATGCCCCTTTCTTGCATCGCTTTGATGGCACGGATGGCACTAGGGGGGACGCGTTTGGTTTTATGAGAATAGAGAGTGCCGTCGATATCGGTGAAAACGATCCGGATGTCTTTCTTCTTTCTCTCTTCCATCTTTCTTCCCTCCCTTCGTCTTTTTGTTTTATGATTACTTGCGTTAACTCTATGCTTTACCCGGAATTTAATCAATATGAACCAGTCACGGACCCCGCCAATCCGTTCTGCAATGCCTATAAGAGCCAAGAGGGACATCTTTTTTATGTGGAGCCTGGCTTTTACGAAGGGCTTATGGGATACAAAGAGAAAAGGCCGGAACGTTTTAAAGAGATCCTTGCGTCTATCGAAAGGATAATCGAGCAAAACAAAAAGGTCGTTTTCACTTGGAATTTCGAATCGCCATTCGTCTTAAAAGAAGATTATATCTATCGCGAGATAGGCGATATCGCGGATGCTTTGGGGATTTACGTCGAAGATAAGAGCCGCGGCAGCGATTATGGCGACTAATTAAAGGATGGTGCGGACGAAATTATAATCGTCGGTCAATTCGCTGGATTTGCCATCCTTCCATGTTCCAAGCCGCTCAAAGGTATGGGGGCCAACGGATAGATCCTCGCCGATTTTGCTGTGGCTTGGGCCCATTAGGTTACGCGGAGAAACGGTCAAGATCAATTTCAAGTGATTTGCCCCTTTCTTAAGATATGGCGCCAAATCGAAATGGTATTGATACCAAGAAGAGGGGACTTTGTGGCCGTTGCATTCGATTTCTAGCAATTGGAAACGTTGGTCGATCACCAAAACGGAATCGGGATCATTAATAACGATATCTTGCTCAAGAGCGATGTCGCCCTTAAAGAAGGGGAAGCCGTCCTCGATTAGATGTCTTATTTCCGTTTGCTGCTCGCCGATATAGAAATCGTTGCCGGCAACGACGCCATTACCGATGTCGTGGAATTCTCCATAAACGCCGAAATCGCCTCGCACATAAATGGGTTCGATATCGGAATCGTAGGCCAAGCAATTCTTTAAGGATTCGGTGACGTTTTCGCCAAAGAGGGCGTAATAAACGTCCTCTCCTTGGAAGTAATGCATTTTCACAACGACTTCGTTTTCGCCTTCTTTGATGGCGCTTACGGCATCAAATTCCTTTAATGCCGGCTCATAGTGGACGTGGGAAGAGGAAGTTAATTCCTTGCCGTTTAGGAAAACGGAAAGAAGATGGGAATCCTCAATTTCGAGAACGGCGTGAGAAGGGACTTGCTTGGTATGGAAAGTGTATCTCAGATAGAGATCTCCCTCATAGCGTTTCTCCAACAATTCAAAGAAGACGCCCATGTGGTTAAAGGGGCCGCGATATGTTTGGCCGTCGGTGGAATAGGCGACATTATCCAAGGTTAGGTAATTGGTTACGGGAGAAGTCACTTTAAAAACATCACCTAGATGAATTTCATGGCGTTTTGGTGAAGATTTTGCGATTTTCTTAGAGAAACGAAGGATTTTGCTTTCGCCTTTTAGGAAGTGCAAATTCAAGGGGATGATCTGGCTTTCGTCGGTTAAGGGATCGATTTGCTCGAAGGAGGTATATGGCTCATAGACAAAGTTGATATCGGTCTCCTCGCCCGTGTTTACTAGATAGATGAATTGGCCATCTTGGTTTTCCCGGAAACTAAGGCGAATATTGGGGTTGATATCGCTATAGAAGGGCATCGTCTTAAGAACGTCGCCGAAGGAAACGCTTTCTTTAAGGTAGGGGTAATCGTATGGTTGCCCTTCCAAATAAGTCGGTTTGCCATATGGCAAGGAGACCTTGCCGCCTTCTTGCATAAATTGATGCAAGAGCTTCTCGGTGCTCTTATCCATCGTGTAGACGAGTGGCAACACCAAAATGGAATAGGATTTACGTCCGCAATAAAGCTTGCCGTCTTTGACGTAGCCGTGTTTGGCTAAGATCGTTTCATCGACGAAGTGCCAACCAACATGGGCGGCGGTTAGTTTCTCGGCCACTTCGTGGAAAGGGCCTTCTAAAGCGCTTAATCCGCACATTTCCTCATCTGGTAAGTCTCGTTTGAAATCAAAATAAGCGCTTCTGATGGGGTGAAGGACGGCGACGTCGACGATCTCCTCGGATTCCGACAATAACTTCCCTAACGCGGCGAAATAGTCATTGAAGTCTTTGAATCCTTTCTTGACCCATGGATTGATGGGCGAATAATGGGCGGGATAATCCCTTTTCCTCTGCCCATGTTCCGAATAGGGCATTAAGTGCTGGCACATGAGGTTGACGCCGCCAACATAAAGAGCTTCGGTGTCTCTCTTTAATTCGATGGGCGTGACGTCCCATCCCGTGCAGGCGAAGATTTCGGTTATTACTTGCTTCTTTCCTAGTTGCTCGGCGACCGAACCCACTTGCTTGCCCGAAATGAAATCGGGGCAGGGGCGGCCGAGCCAATCGACGCCCGGGATATGTTCGTATTCATACATCGGCATGATGCCCGCACAGCACCACATTTGGGTGAATAGGCACGTTTCTTCAACATAATGCCCCGTTAATTTATATCCGTTCTTATCGCACCAGTCGTAGATGTTCTTGGAGAAGGCGGAGAGCATCAATTCCTGCATCCCCTTCCAATAGCGATAACGGAATTCTCTGTATCCTTCCATTTCGACGAACAAAAGGCCGATCTGATCGAGGATGTCCGTTCCGTATTTATCTTGGAAATATTGCGGCATCACGCGGGTATATGGCTCTCCCCAACGATAATATTGCGGTTCGTCGGTGAAGAAGCCCTTAAGTCCGTGCTTATCCCTCTTTTTGTATTCTTCGTGCGTAAGACTTATGAATTGGTCGACCACCTCTTTGTTGAGGATGTCGGCGGTAGAGGCCGAAAGGTGGTCGTAAACGTTCAAAACGTCTTCGCCCGAGCTGACGCGGATTAGTTTATCGCCTTTATAGTCATAACTAACTAATGACGTTTTATCATATGGTCCATAAGAAATAGTTAGATAATGATCGTGATTTGCAGGGTTTTCGAGCAATTTTCCACCCGCAAAGCCACTAGGCCAACCGTTTTCGTCATAAGCGTAGGCTTCCATGCCTAGCCGTTCGGCTTCCTTGGCAGAGGCCTCAACGCATTCGAACCATTTGTCGCCTAAATACGGCGTGCGGAGCCCGCCACGGGCGTGCATGAAAAATCCTCCGACTCCGTTTTCATGCATCCAGTCTATTTGTTTGATTAATTTTTCGGGTTCCAGTTCGTCGTTCCAACTCCAAAACGGCAAGCAACGGTATTTGGCTTCAATCTTCTTCATAAAAGGCCTCCGCCGTTAATTATGGAGGTTTCTTGATAAAGAAAAAAGGAGTTGAAATCGTTTTTTGAAGGATGATAAGAAAGAACAAAACGTCATACAAAAAACGCCTTGCTTGGCAAAGCGTTCCTCTTTGCTTATTGGAATCTATAGAAGCGACTTTACGAAGGCGTTCATTGCCTCTTCTTGCCTTTCCATATCTTCTAACAAGGTGAATTGGTCAATGGCCCGTACGAGATTATGGTCATCGTAAGCGATATGGAAATAGACGTCGCCATCCAAATAATCCTTCAAGAAGCGGATGCCGCATTCATAAGTGAGAAGCATCGCGCTATAGGGGAAGAGAAGGATCTCGGTGTCGGTGAGGCTATGGGAGGAGCCTTTTAGGAAGCCACGGGCATAGGCTTTGAACATCTCGATGTTGAAATGGATTTTACTGATATCCTTTTCGTCCTCAGCCGCGGTATTGGCTCCGAAACGGATGGAATCGCCGAAATCGTATAAAGCGGATCCCGGCATGATGGTATCCAAATCGAGGATGCATAAAGGGGTGGTTCCCGAAGCGTCGAACATGATGTTATTGAGCTTGGTGTCGTTATGGGTGGTGCGCAAAGGGATGCTGCCATCGGCCAAGCCATCGACGATTTTGGAAAGCTTGTCTTTTCTAGCATAGGCCTTGGCAATCAGGTCTTCGCAATTCTTTTTGCGGTTAACGACATCTTTTCGCACCGATTCATCCAAATCGAGGAAGCGCTTGGGCGTATCGTGGAAGTGGGGGATGACCTCATATAAATCGGCGGCGGGGTAATCCGCTAAAAGGTATTGGAAACGGCCAAAGGCTTCGGCCGCTTTTTCAAAGGCTTTTGTGGATTCGGGCATGTCGAAGCTGACGCCATCGATATATAGGTAAACGCGCCAAACATCGCCCGATTCTTTATCGAGCCAATAGGGCGTTTTGTCATCGCTATCGACGAGATTCAAACATTCGACATCGGGGTTCCCTTTTTCTTCGATGATTCTTTGACGCAAGAATTTCGTGACGCCGGCAATATTGTGCATGACCTTCAATGGATCCTTGAAAGCAATCGGAGAGATGCGTTGCAAAAGATAAGCGCCTTTGTCGGTAACGATTTTAAAGGTATCGTTGATATGTCCGCGGGTGATTCGTTCATAAGAGACGAGATGCCCGCAGGTGCTAAAGCGCGCCCCTATCTCGGATATTAACAAATAATCTTGTTTACAATTTTTCATAGTTGCCCAACTTTCTTTGTTATATATCGAGATTCTAAAACTTTTGGATATCAATTTCCATTGTTTCCGCACATATCTCGATATCTTAGGTCTAGATTGGCGACAATATCGGAATTATTAGTTTTGGTAAGGACGTAATGATTTGGTGGACATCCACATGATGCGTAAGCCAAAGAGAAGCATATACAAGAACATGCCCAAGGCAGAGAAGATTTGGATGAATCCTAGTAGCGACAAGAGAGCTGGCGTAAGCGAAGCGAAGTAGGCAATCTTTTGAGCGTCCCAGAAGGTGTAGATGCGGAAAGGATTGTTCTTACCCCTGGTCATCAAGAAGACCATAAGGCCGAGCAAGAAGGTTGTGCCAACGTTGATGGCGAAGCAAATACCGGTATATTGCCAGCCCATGCTGATTCTTGTCTCGTCCCAGCCTGCGGCAAAGACTTGTTTCCAGCTAGCGGCCACCTTCGCGCGGTATTCGTTTTGGTTTAGGCCCGAGGTCTCATAAGCGTTTCCAAAAAGGTCTTGTTTGGTTAAATCCGCAAGGGATTTGCCAATCAAATTGGCGTTTTTATAACTGCAATAGATGGTGGCTTTCGGATTGGCGGAGACGCCGGTTGGCTTCTTGACGGCATAGAAATGGTCCTTGCCGAAAACGATGAAGTTGGTTTGATAGGAAGAGACATCCGATCCCAAGGATTTGTTTGGATCGTCGCCTTTTAAGATGGTGTTGGCGGCAAAGGTGAGGGGCGAAATATCGTCGCTTACCACATAGGCGGCGAAATCGATCGCCGTTTTCTTGGTGTATGTTGGAATGGTGGGAGTGACGCTGGAAGAGCTATCCTCGCTTGTCGTTTCGGCAACAAGTTTCACTTCTTCCGTTTCATATGAATGGACATAGAAACTGAAATCGTAGGTGTCCTCGCTGCCGTTCTTCTTAACGCCCGTTGTATGGCAAACCGTGAAAGCGGTGCCGTTCTTTTCGGCATCCTCCCCATCCACTAGCAAATAACCTTCTTCGGAGATTTTGAATTTGAGCCCTTTGCTAGCGATTTCCTCAGTGAAGCTGGTTAAGCCGATTTCGTAATCATATAGGGGGGAATCCAAAAAGCTGCCGCCCGATTTGCTAAATTGGGTGGACATGGTCGGGACGGTCGCCACGACGCAAGAGATGATGGCGGTGCAAACGGCCAAATACCATTTCTTATGCCGCCCTTCGACACAGGTGTCGTTGCTTAATAACGAAGTGAGGAAGAATTTGGTTTCGTTCCATATTTTCGTCCACACGGGATTGCTCTTTTTCTTTTTAACTGCTTTTGCCTTTGCCATGTTTCTGTTTCCTTTAATAAAAACGCATAGAAACTCTATAACAAAACGCCCTTTGATACAAACTTTATATTGATTTCTTTTCTATGAGAAAAGGGGAGGGGATGTCGTTTACGCAGTTTTCATTTGGCAAAACGGCAATGCGACATTATACTTTCCTAGCCAAGCGACAAAGGTTTGGCTTGTTCTGGGGTCGTTCCGGTTTTGACGGAGGACTATCAAGCATAGATTGCAGTGGCGCGGTGAGCCTAAACACCAAACAACAATAACTGACAAAACCAGTTTTCTTTTTGCGAAGAGCGCTCCGCGCGCTTCGTATGCCTGCGCTTAATTAAGTATCCTACGGGATTCCTAGCAACGATCTAGGAGCGGCACGTCCCTTCTTGCCTTAGCGTCTTAGCAAGAAAGAGGGCGACATAAGAAGGCGATAAGCGGCTGCTTGGCTTGGGTAGCTTGTCGAAAACATCAAGAGCATCGCGGCGAAGGCTCGTCTCCTTCCTCCTTCTAACCGCTAAAAACGAGGGAGGCTAAACTGTAGATGTCTTTGTGGGAGGTTCTTCGGACAGGAGTTCAATTCTCCTCGACTCCACCAAAAAGAAAAGTAGACGAACACCAGCGTGTACGTCAAAAATAATACCGGTGTAAAAGAGGCCCGAACGCCGTTTCTGAGGACCGAAATTCAGCTTTTCACATAATTGCCAAACGCCAAACGCCGCCTAGGGGTTTTCGGCCCATCTTTTTCATATTCTCTTTATGGTGTTCAAGTAGGGCAGCAGATCCTCTATCGGCGCCTTGCCGATCTTTTTCATGCACATAATTCGTCAGTTTTCCATTCATTCGGCGACGTCGTGCTTTTGATGAATTTGTCTAATGTTTTAAAGCCGCCGTTTGTTATCTTCTAAAAACTGGATTACAGCGGGGTAAGCACATCTTCTGAAATAAGTTCTCTACTGCAACCGCGCTGATGGGGAATGACATTTCAAAAATTTTCAAATGTCAAATTGGCATAATAATAAACATAATATATGTCAAATTGGCATGTGTAGTTGTATAAAAATGCCAATATTGGTAAACTTTAGGAAAGATGGAAACGAGTCTTCTGAAAACTAGAGTTGGGTACGGGCTGAAGCAGACGGAGTGCGCCTCAGTTCTGAATGTCCCCTTAAGAACCTACATCCGTTACGAAAAAGACGATGATTATGGGAGCGTGCTCAAAAGACACGCCATGATCGCTGCCCTAAATGAGCGGTATTCGATAAACGAAAGCAAAGGGTTGTTAACCGTAGAGGCGATAAAAAAGGCTTGTGAAGAGGTTTTTAATTCGCATTATCAAGGACAGATTGACTTCTGCTATCTCTTCGGAAGTTACGCTAAGGGATGTGCAAAGGAAATTAGTGATGTTGATTTATTAGTTTCTACATCGCTATCCGGATTTAGTTTTATCGGACTCAGTGAGGCTCTTCATGAAGCTCTTCATAAGAAAGTAGATTTAGTCAGGCTATCCAATCAAAAGGACAATCTTGATTTAATGACTGAAGTTATGAAGGATGGTGTAAAGATATATGGATAACGTAAAAAACGACAAATACTACGCCGTAAGGGCAATGAAGGACATTGAGGTTATCCAAAAATATCTCGGGAACAGGACGTACGATGAATTTTTAGAGGACGATGTGCTTCTCGATGCCATTATGTTTCGTTTGATTCAATTAATCGAAAACGTTAAAAGCCTTTCGGTGGAATCCAAAAAAGAGAATCCTGACATTCCTTGGCACGAAATCATTGGGTTTTGCAACGGCATTGTTCATGAACATGGGAAGACCGATTATGTGATCGTCTATGAGACCATAACGGACGACCTTCCTCGTCTGATGACGGCATTAGAAAAGATAAGTGTGAATTTATAGATGGATAGCCTAATAGAATAAAAAGAGGCGATTCACGCCTTATTTTTACTTTTCTTTTCTTCTTCCCCAAAAAGAGCAAAGGCTGCGCGCCTTGTCAAAAAGCATCAAAAAGACGGGTTTCCGGCGATTTGGCCGGATATTTGACGCACCAATGTAAAACACCTTCAAGAATAGGGAAACTTAAAGCCTCTGTTATATTGACTATAACCGTTAACGGTGATAGCCTTTCGCCATGGAGATCAGAGAATACATCAAAAACAGCGGGGCATCGGTCTATGCTCTTTCCAAGGAAAGCGGGATACCATACACGACCCTCTCCAATCTTTCTCGAGGGAAAAGCGACGTCAGGGAGTGCCGGGTCGCGACGCTGATGAGGCTTTCGGAAGCCCTCGGCGTTCCTTTGATGGCCATCATTGAAGGAAGTCTTGCAAAACGCAACTACATCAATGATTCGGTTGTTTTAAATGTATCAAAGCTTCCTGTCTTTCTCCGCAATTCCATAAGCGAGTTGGAGATTTTTGATGCCGATAAGGATCCCGCTTTTTTCGCCGCAGTGGACACGATGCTCTTGGCTGCGGACAGGTTCCATAAGTCCGGAGCAATAGATAACGACACATACCGCAAGCTGTACGAGAAATACCTTTCGGGAGAATGAATAGATGAAGTTGCTTGATTTAGATGATTGTCCATATAGCGGCCGAAACGGCTCTTATGGAGGCGCAGCCGGGGACAAAGACGGCGTATTGATAGGCGGCGAGCCATGGATTTTGAAGTATCCGAAGTCCAATCTCGGAATGGAAAAGGTTGAGAGGTTGGCACCTTTTTCTCTCACACCGCTCTCCGAATACCTTGCTAGTCACATCTACGCTATCTTGGGCTATGATGTCCACGAAACCATCTTGGGAAAGAGGAACGGCTTCTTGGTGGTCGCCTGCAAGGATTTTTGCCAAGGAAATTCGAGGCTTTTCGAGATGAGGACTGTTAAAAACGTCCACATCGTCGAGCTGAACGAAAAATACGGCGTTGAGCTTCACG
>CAVKTU010000014.1:0-17266 GCA_963659395.1 Holdemanella sp.
ATTCTATCTCGGTCAAGGAAGAAGAGGCTATCGAAAGCAAGAAAGTGCGGCTTGGCTTAGCGAAAACGCGTTCAACATAAGAGCGATAAACGGCAAGTTGGTTTAAATAGGCGGGGTCGTCGATCTCTTTGCTTTTGAAATCGACGATATACGCTTCTTCCTTGGTGACGATAAGCAAGTCAATCGAGCCATGGATTTCCTCCTCTTCGTCATAGAACTGATATTCGTGGTATTCCTTGGCGTTCTGTAGATTAGAGAAGAAAGGAAGAGCGAGAATTGCGGAGATTTTGCGTTTTTCGGGCCCTTCTTTCAAAAAGCTTAAATCCTTTGAGAGGAAGGAAACGCATTCCAAAAGGCGGTGCATTTTTAGACCATAGGCGATTTTCTCATAATCCTGGAGGCTGATCTTTTCGTCTTTTGAGGCGCGTTTCCTCTCTTGGATCTTCGCCTCGATTTGGATGCTCTTTAGAACGGGCTTAGGCAAGGAAGATGCGTCGTTTTGCTTTAATTCTAGATCGCTAGGTTCTGGTGGAACGATATGACCGAAAGCATAGAAAGCCTTCGCGGATTCGAGGAAATCGCCATAGCACTTATGACTGGCTATTTCCGAGGATTTTATTTGGCCTTTCTCGTTGACCTTGAAAAGCAGCATGGCATGAGGGAGGGCTATCCTTCCCTTCTTGTCATTGATCTCCTTAAGAAGGATGAGTTTTTGCTTAGCTCTCGTCAAAGCGACATACAAAATGCGGATCTCCTCATCGATGGCGTCTTTATTTCCTTGAAAGGAATCGAGGACCGAAAAGATGTTGGCGCCTTTTTCTTTGTCTATGAAAAGCAGCCCAAAACGGCTAGAGACCTTCAAATTGGCGACGGAATCGCTCTGCATCCTCATGCTACGACTATTGTCGGAAAGGTAGACGAAGGGGAATTCTAGACCCTTGGAGGCGTGGATGCTCATGATGCGGACGGCCGAATCGGTTTCGATCGGCAAATCGACCGTTTCCTTGACGTCGCGCTTTTCTAATTCGAGGAAATAGGAGCAAAAGGCCTTGAAATCCATCCCCAAACGGTCCGCCGAAGCGGCCAAAGAGGAAAAGGTCCTCATCTTCTCGTAATTCTCGACGACGTTGCCGATGGAGGGAAGCTTCGCGAAGAAAGGGTATTTCTTAAAGAGGGCTTCGACCGCTTGCGACGGCGGCATCTTAGCAAGGTCCTTGCGGAAGGCTTTGAATTCCTCCCAAAATGGGGTCAACCGATAATCCCCGCTCTTGATGTCTTGGGCGACCTTCTCATCCTTTTCGCGATAGAGATAGCTTCGCATGATAGAGGCATAGGAATGCTTTTCCTCCGCTTCGTCATGGCCAAAAGCCAGAAAGAGCCGCAAAAACCGCTTGAAAAGCAAAATGACGTCTTCGTTGGAAAGGTCTTTCTCGCTGACGGCAAGAGAAGGGATTTTATATTCGGCGAAGACTTTTAGATAAGTATCAAAGGACGCTTTTTTACGGCAAAGAATCGCGAAATCCTTATATTCGGCCAATCGTTTATGGCCTTCGCTATCCTTATCGACAACATATTCTTTCCCCACGCGGGAGAGGATATCCTTGGCGATAAGGCGGGCTTCAATCTCCTCAAGCGGCCTATCATCACCCTCTTCCTTCTTATAGGAAATGACGTCGGTCATGTATTCTTCTCTTTTATCTCGTCCATATAACTCGACGTTGGCGAATTCTAGGCGCTGCGAATCGTCGTAATCGATGCCGCCCATCCTTCTTGACATCATCTCGCCGAAGAAAGAATTGACATCGGAAATGACGTTGGGGGAACTGCGGAAATTCATGTTCATGGTGATAAGCTCCCCGCCCTCCTTCTTTTCATAGGATGTGAAGCGTTGCAAGAAGATATCCGGATTGGCGTGTCGGAAACGGTAAATCGATTGCTTCATATCGCCGACGGCGAAGAGGTTGTTCGAGGAAATCCTCTTAAGGAAATCCTCTTGCAAATCGGAGGTGTCCTGATATTCGTCGACCATGATGTATTTATAAGAGGAGCGAACGCTCGAACGTATCTCCTCGTTGGTGATGGCTTCCCGCGCCAAAGCGGCGATATCGGCGAAATCGTAGGCGTTATTCGCCCTCTTATATCGGTCGATGCCCTCATAGACCTCCATGGCTAAGGACGCTATCTCGAGGGCATATGGGCGCATGTCTTCCAGACTAAGCAAGAAATCATCGAAAAGAGGATAATTCATCGCGCCTTTCGCTAGAGCTTTGATGGAAGAAAGTAGCGCTCTGCCAAGCAACATGTCCTCCTCTTCGACATCGACGTATTTAGAATTGGGTTTGGCGTCTTCCTCATAAACGCGGAAACGGGCGGCTTTTAACGATTGCGGCAAGGTCTCGGCATAAGCTTCCGCCATCTTATGAAGTTCATCGGCGTCCTTAAGGTGCGTCAAAGGTTCTAGGAGGGAGGCTAGATAGTCATAAAGTTCTTTTGAAGCGATGCATTCAATGTTATCGGCGATCTCCATCACCCTTTCTTGCTGATATCTGAGCCATTCCTCCCTTTCCTTTTCCCAATAGGCGGGCGAAGAGACGAATTTCTGATCGATGGATGTGAGGAAATCCTTGGGGTCGACGGCATAGGAGGCCACATTCAATAAAGCCAAGACGATTTTTTTGATTTTCTCGTCGTCTTTGCCGCAGAAATGCGATATCAATTTAAGGAATTCGGGTTTCTTCTCCTCATAACGGCGCATCAAAACGTCATCGAGGATATTTCTCGTCGCTAACTCCAGAAAGCTTTTGTCGACGATCACGATATCCGCGTCGATCCCGAGTTCGTAATGGTATTTGCGGACCAAAGAATAGAAAAAGCTGTCGAAAGTGGTGATGTCGGCGGCTTCCACTTGTGAGGAAACGTCTTCTAATAGCTCGCCTTTTTGATAGGCTTCGAAGAGGGCTTTGCGGATTCGCGATTTCATCTCGGCGGCCGCTTTATTGGTGAAGGTGAGAACCAATAATTGGCTGACGTCCGCCCCTTGCCTAAGCTCTAAGGGGACGTTATCCCTTTTTTCTTTCTGACCTTCGAGAACGATTTGCTTGATGCGTTCGGTCAAAACGGCCGTCTTGCCGCTTCCCGCCCCGGCGCTTACTAAGAAATTGCCCTGGCGGCTATCGATGGCCGCTTGTTGATTAGTCGTCCACGTCATCGCTCTCCCCTCCTTCCGTCTCCTCGTCATCCTCTTTCGCGCCTATCACTGGGAAATCCCTTTCCGAGCGATAGCAAACATCGCGATAATGGCAGCCGCTACAAGCGTCGGCCACGTTTTTAACCCGCACGGGGCGGATGGAGAAATCGCCTTTTTGGATGCCTTCCGTCGCTTTATTGAGCCAATCGAGGAGGGAATCGCAGATATTTTGGAATTTTTCTTCGCTAAGCGCCTTTGGGGCGTCTTCGGCTATGCCGCCTTCTTTTAGGAATTTCATTCCATTGATCATCATGTTTCCGCCCTTGTTCCTTCTAGGGAAAGCGAAGGAAGACCAAAAGGGCCCCGATGCCCAATAAACGCCGTCTAAAGCCATCGCCACGCGGTCTTCGTCGGTATAATCGTCTTTCTTGCCTTCGTCGATGGCAAGTTTAAGCAAAGGGCCGATGAAGAGCCCGGCGATTTGATAATCGCGGTATTTCTCACTTCTTTGCATCGCCAAGGCATAGAAAGGCAATTGAGGGTTAAGGCCATAATCGAGAAAGGCATCCAGGTTAAAAGAGGTGAGACCGCTCTTATAGTCGATGATGATGAGATATTTGCCCGTCAGCTCAAAGGTCAGCAATTTGTCGTAACGGCCATAAATCAAGGTTTTATCGCTCACCTGTAGCTTAAAGAAAGTCTCCTCTTCCGTTTTTATGTTGGGGAAAAAGCCTTCGAATTCGTCATAGAAAAGCACGTTCTTATAGCTATAGGGCTTCAAATGCTCAAGAAAGAAAGTTTCTTTAGCGTTAAAGGACCCTTTCAGTTCCTCCTCCTCGATAGCTAAGCGATAAAGCTCATCATGAGGCAAATCCCCTTCTTTGGCATGCCTTTCTAAGACCTTATGGAAGACGTTGCCTAAACGCATATACCAGTTTGTCTCCATCTGATCGACCTTCAAATAACGGGAATAAAGGTATCTAAAAGGGCAGCCCATATATTCATCGAGAGCACCCTGATTAAAGCCGATAAGCGAATCCGTCTTAACGGATGGATAGCCCGTGAAACGGTAATCATAATCGCGATATAGCATATCCGAAGCCACCGCTTTTAAGGGGGCGATCCGCTCATCGTCTTCGTCGTAATTGCGTTTCTTATCGAGCAAGGAAGAAAGCAAATACGCGCCATGGGCGTGGGAATATTCGTATTCTTGGAAGGGAGGCTTACGTTCCTTCATCCCATAGACGGAGGAAAGGCCGCTAAGGAAATAGCTTTTGCCAAAGGCCTGTTGTTTCATGCTAACTAAGGCGATTTGCCCCGAATGGAAGAGGGCGTCGAGGCGTTTAGCTTCATCGGCCGTCTCCTCACGAGCGCTGCTTAAGCCGATTTCCTCGCATTCGGAATCGGAAAGATAGCCGCTTTCCTTATAGATGGGCGGAAAGGCGCCCATCGCGAAATGGATGACATAAACGACGGCGCCCTTCGGCGGAAGGAAATGAGAAAGAAGATGAACACAGTTCTTCATCTTATTCGGCCGAAGCGAATGGGCCTTCAATAATTCGCGAAGCAAGCTTTTTTGCCTAAGAGGATCGTCAAAGGAGGAGAGAATCGGCAGAGCCTCCTTCGCGAAAGCGGATATGTCGACATCAGGGAATTCTTTTGCGGCCTCCTCGAAAGCCGTTTCGAAGCCGACTTCAGAGAACCTCTCCTCTATGAAACGGCCTAAAGGATGGTCGATAAGGCGGATGTTGGCGGGGAGTTCGATAGAAAAGCCGTATAGTGATGAGAGGTCGGAAAGATAGGTGAAATGCTCTTGGCTCGCCCCGGCGATATAGATGCTATCGATAGGCGTTCCTTCGTCGATTCGCTTGGCGATATCGTTTAAGACGTAATGAAGCTCCTCATAAACATCAGGGAAATTAAGATAATGGGAAGGCGGATCCTTCCTCACCTCGAGCAAGAAGTCGATCATCATGTTCGAAGAAGACGTTCCAACCGTTTCGCTGATCCTCTTCGTCTCGGCGTAGCCATCGATATAGACATGGCGAGAGGCAAAGGAACGATCGGGGGCAAAAGGCGCCCACAAATACCCTTGGGAGATCAATTCGTCGTAATGCCCCTTATATTTAAGAAGTTTTTTAGAAGTGGTCTTAAGGAAAAAAGGGGCGCAAAAGGCTTCCAACAATTCCTTCGCTAAAGCGTATGGCAACCCTTGCTTCAATAAATAAACCAAAGCCCGCTCGTCATGGCGGTAGCCAAAAAGAGAGACAGCCTCTTCCTTCGTATAAAGGGCGATATCAAGAGAAGGGCGTTCGCGTTTCAGACGCAAAAAATCGTCCTTCCTCTCCTCAGGACAGATGATGGCGTAGGGTCTATCTTCGCGGAAATCGATGGACATATTGATCAATTATATAGGTTATTGCCCATCCTTGAAGGCGCGGGTAGCCTTGACGGCGGCTTTCCAACCGCGATAAAGGCGCTTAGCTTCCGCCTTTTTCATCCGCGGAAGGTATTTCTTCTGATAGCTATGGTTATGCTCGATTTCCTCGATATTCGACCAAAAACCGCTGCCTAGCCCCGCTAGATAGCCCGCCCCTAAAGCGGTCGTCTCGATGCATGAAGGCAGATGGATCTCCGTGCCGAGGATATCGCTTTGGAATTGCATGAGGAGCCCATTCGCGCTCGCCCCGCCGTCGACTTTGAGGGCCGATAATTCCAAGCCCGCTTCTTTCTTCATCAAATCGATGACGTCTTTGGATTGGTAGGCCACGCCATAAAGGGCGGCCCTGGTGATGTTATGGCGGTCGGCGCCGCGGGTAAGGCCAAAGATGGCGCCGCGGGCGTCATCATCCCAATAAGGGGTGCCAAGCCCCACGAAAGCCGGCACGAAATAAACGCCCGCCGTATCGGGTTTGCGGGATGCGTATTCCTCGCTTTGGGAGGAATCTTTGAACCACGCCATCTCATCGCGTAGCCATTGCACCACCGCCCCGCCGATGAAGACGGAGCCTTCGAGGGCATAAGTGACCTTGCCATCGATCTTCCACGCGACGGTCGTCAAAAGGCCTTTTTTGGAAAGGACGGGCTTCTTGCCGGTATTCATGAGCATGAAACAGCCTGTTCCGTAGGTGTTCTTCCCGTCGCCTTCATGGAAGCAGCATTGCCCGAAGAGGGCGCTTTGTTGGTCGCCAGCCACCCCATGGATATGGACGCCACCCCCAAAGAAAGAGGCCTCGCCGTAATCAGCGGTGTTCTCTAAGACCGCGGGAAGCATCCGCATATCGATATCAAAGAGGGAGCATAATTCCTCGTCCCATTTCATTTCGAAGATGTTGTATAGCAAAGTCCGCGAGGCATTGGAGACGTCGGTAAGATGCTTCTCCCCTTTCGTCATTTTGTAAATGATCCAGCTATCGATGGTGCCAAAAAGGAGATTCCCCTCACGCATAAGCTCTTCTGCCCCCGGCGTATTCTCTAAGATGAAGCAGATCTTCGAAGCGCTGAAATAAGGATTGACGCGGAGGCCGGTTTTCGCTTTGATGAGGGGCTCGTTTTTCAAATATCTATCGCAAATCCCCTGCGTTTGCTTCGATTGCCATACGATGGCATGGGCGATGGCCTTGCCCGTGCGCTTGTCCCAAAGGACGGTTGTTTCACGTTGATTGGTGAGCCCGATGGCGGCTATATCAGACATCGAGGAGCCGCTTTTGATGAGGAGTTCGTTGATAACGTCGACGACGCTGATCCAGAGCTCGTCGGGATCTTGCTCGACCCAACCCGGCTTAGGATATAAGCAAGAGACGTTGCGTTGGGCTTGGTAGAGTTTCTCGCCATTTTTGGAGATTAAGATGGCTCGCGTGGAAGTCGTGCCTTGGTCAATTGACAATATGTATTTGCGCATGGCTTTATTATCGTCATTTGCCTTTCGTTAGTAAACGAAAAAGGTAAAGATGCCAGTCAGCAACCGGGCGATTGTTTTAACGCATCTTCTTTTTGTGTATCGAAAGAATCAACAAATATTAATATTCTTTAGACGACAACCGCTCCTCGATTTCGGGAATTTCCTTGACGATGCCGGCACTAAGGACCTCGCAACCGTCTTTAGTGATGAGCAAATCGTCTTCGATGCGGACGCCGATGCCTTTCTCGGCGATATATAGCCCTGGCTCATCGCTGATGACCATGCCGGGCTCTAAGGGGATGTTCTTATATTCGCGGCTATCGACATTCAAATATGGATCATGGGTATCGAGACCGATAAGGTGAGAAACGCCATGGAAATAATAATTGTTGATATCTTCTTTCTTCTCGATGATCCCCGCGGCTAAGCAACCCTCCGCCAAATATTCGATGGTCGCATCCTGCAGTTCCTGGATGCTAATGCCGGGCCTTGCTTTCGAGGCCACCATCTTATTGGCGCCTAACACGATGTTATAAACGGTCTTTTGAAAATCGTCGAAATGGCCGTTAATCGGCACGGTGCGCGAAATGTCGGCGCAATAATAGCCATCGCGGGAGCCTAAATCCATAAGCAACAAATCGCCGTCCTTAAGCTCATCCATCGGGGTCGGATAATGGAGGATGGCGGCGTTACGGCCGCTGGCCATGATGGTCGGGAAGCTTAATCCCTGATAACCAGAGAGGTCATTGATGGTATGTAAGAATGTATTGGCTAATTCGTATTCCTTCTTGCCCGGAGCCATCTCTTTCCAAACGGAATAGATGCCAACCTTCGTATTGGCGATGGCTTCGCGGAAGAGGGCGATTTCGGCGGCGCTTTTGCGGAGCCTTAAGGTGGTGATCAAAGGATAGGCGTCAATCACCTCAAGCCCTTCGTAAGCGACCGCCAAGGTGTTCTTCAAATCGACCGTCGTCGTATCTTCGGCGACCTTGATCTCTTTGTCCAAATCGAGATATAGACGCCTGATTTCGCCATATTCGGCGATATCTTGGCAAAGGGCTTGATGGAGTTTGGCTTCCAAAGAGGAATTGACTAAGACGTTATGGACGCCTGAAATGGCGCTAGCTTCAGCGGCGGTAAGGCGCTTGCCGTACCACTTCTCCTTCCTTTCGTCATACGGGGAGACGAAAAGGAATTCCTTTTGCTCGCCCTCGCTATTGATAAAAAGAAGGGCGCTATCCTCTTGCTCGATGCCCGTCAGGTAATAGAAGTTCTTATTGACTTCGAATGGATAGGTTTCGTCGGCGCTTTTGATCTTGGATACGCCGCTATAAACAAGCAAAGCGCTCTCATAATCCATCAATGAAAAGAGTTTGGCGCGTCTTTCTTTGAATTCTTCTTGGTTCATTTTTCTCTCCTCAGCGTTCTACTTTCGCTCGATATTTTACTTACCCCCGCTGGATAGGCATCCAAAAGGGCCTCGATAATCTTAGCATCTCCGATGAGGGTTAGCTTAACCGATAATGCATAAACGACGTTTTCTATTTGGATATCGAGATTGGAGGCCCTTCTTTTAATATCCTCAAAGAGAGGGTAAGAGGTTTCTATTCGCGTCGCTTCGCACGTCTCTATCCTCGCGGGTACCATCTCCGAAACGGCCTTTAGAAGCGCTTCGCGGTAGGTTCTAGTCAGACGCGACAATCCGAGCTTCGTCCCGCCGAAATAGCGGGTCACCACGACCAAGATGCGGTCGGACTTCTTTTGCCGTAATCCCTCTAATAGCGGCAACCCCACACTTCCTTTCGGCTCGCCGTCATCGCTCATCCCTTCTAATGGCAAATAACGATAGGCATAGGGATAATGACGGGCTTTGGGATAACGTTCCTTAGTTTTCTCGTAAAGGAGCTTGACCTCATCTTTGTCGTTTAATGGGTATAGGGAGGCAATGAAGCGCGAGCCTAGGACCTCGATTTCCGCTTCACTTTCGCACAAAGGGTAAACGCTTTCCTCTTCCATAGGGAATATTTTGGGTGAGATGAAGCCGCTAATCAATTAGAATAATGGCCATGCAATCCCACGATTATTTTAAATTCCATAATCCCTTCCATAAAAAGCGCTGCTCTTCTTGTTACGCCGAATATGATTACACAGAGCAAAATTGCCCATCTTGCCACGCCTCTAACGATGAGGATCCCGCTTTCCGCGAAAGCTTCGGAAGGACGATCAATCTCGATCCTTGGCGGGAGATAATCCTCGCCCTTGTTGGTTGGGGCGGCTTTCAAATCCTCGGCGTCATCGTTCAGCTTATCGTCGTCGCCGTCAAAAAGGCCGAATTCGTCGCCCAAGGCCTTTCAGGAGACGAACTAAAGGCGGCCCTCGAAGCCTTCGCTAAAACCGGCGGCGCTTTAGCTCTCATCAATTACCCTGCTTACGCCCTCCTTTTCGTCATCTTATTGCTTATCATCTGGAAAGGGATCGTCAAATTCTTCCCGGCCTTCAAACGCAAAGAAACGTATATATATGGCGCTTTGATGGGGATTGCCCTCTTAGTAGTGAGCATCGTATGGAACATGATTTCCAGCATATGGGGCGCCACGACGAACGAGAACCAATCATCCGTCGTCGAGATGGTCAAGACGGCCCCCGTCTTCGCCGTCTTGATCACCGGCATCATCGGGCCTTTATGCGAAGAAATCACCTATCGAGTCGGCTTCTTCGGCTTTGGCAAACGCATCAACCGCATCTTCGCCTATTTCTTAGCCAGCGTCGTTTTCGGCCTCATCCATATCCACGATTGGACGAGTTGCAACGAATGGCTGTCCTTCCCGAGCTATTTATTATCAGGGCTTTTGCTCGCCTTCACTTACGAGAAATTCGGCATCGGGGCTTCGTGGATCGCCCATTCGCTCAATAATCTCGTGGGCGTCGTCCAAATCTTGCTCATGTCATCGGAGAGCGCCTAGCAATGAAAGAAAGACGCCTATTCATCGACGGCTTCGCGCTTAAGATCGTCGCTTTGATCACGATGACGTTAAGCCACATCGGCTTCATGATGGTGACCCAAGGGTATTTCGCCGATCCCTCCGCCCCCTATAGCACCGGGGTCATCTTCCAATACATCGGCCGCTTATCCTTCCCTCTTTTCGCCTTCCTCTTGGCTCAAGGGCTATGGAAAACGCATGACCGTCTGAATTATTTATTGAGGTTGGCTCTCATGTGCCTAGGGATATTGCTCGCTCAGACCATCATTTACCTCGTCGATGGCAATTCGGCCGCCACGATGGGCGGGAACGCTTTCTTGGATTTGGTTCTCGGCGGCGCCTTTATTTATCTGCTTGAGCATCCAAAGAAAGCCATTAGGCCGCTAGCCATCTTGCCTTTTGGCTATGTCGTTCTCTCCTATGCGATGGATGTAAGCGAGCTATATGCCGCCGCCAATAACGCCATCAGCGCTTGGTCGGTGGGTTATCCTCTCTACCTAAGAAGCGCCTATAGCCTTTTCGGGTTCCTTATGATCGTTTCCTTCTATTACGCCCCTCGCTTAGGCGAGTTGATCCTTAAGGCCATCGCGGGCGAGGATAAAATCGACGACGAAACCTTAATAAGCAAGCAAAAGATCCAAGGCTTCGATAACGCCATGGCGGCCGTCTTTCTAGTATCTCTCAACCTCATCTTCTGGGCGATGGCCAAAAGCGGCCTCCCCGACCCCTATTCGATGGGGGCCGAATCCTATAGCGCCCTCGCCGCCCTCCTAATCCTCTTCTATAACGGGCGGCGCGGCTATGACGCCAAATGGTGGCGAATTTTTACTTATGCCTATTATCCAGCGCATCTTGTTTTGATTTGGTCGATATTCGCGTTATGCTTTCGATAAAAGGAGATAAAGAACATGTTGAAGCACATTGAAGACAGCAAAGAATTCTTCGAAGCCACGAAAGGGAAGGAGAAGGTCTTAGTCGACTTTTACGCCGTTTGGTGCGGGCCTTGCAATGCCTTAGCCCCCATCATCGAGAAAGTGGCCAAAGAGCACGAGGAAATCGACGTCATCAAGGTCGATGTCGATAAAGCCCCTGAGGTGGCCGCCAAATTCGGCATCCAAAGCATCCCGACCCTGATCCTTTTCGAGAAAGGCCAAGCCGTCGATTCCCGTTTAGGCTATATGCCCGAAGATAGCGTCCTCCATTTCGCTAAAATAAAGTAATCGGGGGACAATCGATCAAAGGAAAGCATGTATTTCTTTTTGCTTGTCCTCATCTATATCGCCTTCATCAGCTTAGGGCTCCCCGATTCCTTGTTGGGATCAGGATGGCCCTTGATGCATACGGATTTTAATGTCCCCACCTCATATATGGGGATCGTTTCGATGATCATCTCGGGCGGAACCATCGTTTCCAGCCTCTTATCCAATCGCCTAACGGCTAAATTCGGCACCCGCATCGTGACGGTCGCTAGCGTTTTCCTTACCGTCATCGCCTTGTTCGGCTTTTCTTTTTCCGAGCATTTCTGGGTGTTGCTCATTTTCGCCGTTCCCTATGGCTTAGGAGCCGGGGCGATCGACGCCGCACTCAATAATTACGTGGCTATCCATTACAAGGCCAAACATATGAGTTGGTTACATTGTTTTTGGAGGATAGGGACCATCGTCAGCCCCTTTATCATGGGCTACACTTTGGGGTATTCCTCATGGAAGGACGGCTACCGCATCGTCGGTTTCATCCAATTAGGGATCGCCTTGTTGCTATTGGTCACCTTGCCTGTATGGAAGGTCAATGAGCCGCTTATTAGGGAAGAGAAAAGCGAAACAAGCCTCCTTTCCGCCCTTCATATCAAAGGCGTGCCCCTCTTGCTCCTTGGCTTCTTCGCCTATTGCGCCGCCGAAGCGACGAGCATGGGTTGGGCGAGCACTTATTTCGTCGAAGTAAAAGGAATAAGCGAGCAAAACGCCGCCTTCTTCGCCTCCCTTTTTTATATCGGCATCACCGTCGGGCGCTTCCTTAGCGGCTTCATCGCCGATCGTTTGGGTGAGAAGCGTATCATCGAAGTCGGCACCATCATCCTCCTAAGCGGGATCGTCCTTTTAAGCCTTCCTATTCCCTCCTATATCGCCGCCGTCGTCGCCTTTGTTACGATTGGGCTAGGCGCGGCGCCGATATATCCCGCCATCATCCACGCGACCCCCGCCAATTTCGGAGCCAAGAATTCCTCCGCCATCGTCGGCATCGAAATGGCTAGCGCCTATATCGGCACAACCTTCATGCCACCGCTTTTTGGGTTATTGGGAAATGCCGTCGGTTTTAATATCATGCCTTTCTTTTTGCTGGGATTCGTGGTGTTGATGATTATCATGCTAGAACTCGCCTTCCATACCGCCAAAAAGAACGTTCCCTCGAATGAAGCGGAGATAAAATCCTCTGCAAAATAGCCATCTACCGCCAATTGGACGGGGAATTGCACTGGTTTTTTCGTTTTTTTCGTTTTTAGAACACCTTATTGGCGGGATATAAAGTAAGATCGCCCCTAAGAGAGCGCCGCAAAGAGCTTCCGGGCATGGATCGGGCCTTTTTGCGTTTTTTCTTTCCTTGCTTCTTCTCTTATGCTATATTCTTTCACGCGCCGGACCATTGGTGTAGCGGTCTAACATGCCTCCCTGTCACGGAGGAGACCACGAGTTCGAATCTCGTATGGTCCGCCAGCGCAGGTGTAGTTCAATGGTAGAACTTCAGCCTTCCAAGCTGAATACGCGGGTTCGATTCCCGTCACCTGCTCCAGGAGATTAAACCCTCGATTACGTCGAGGTTTTTATTTAAATGAAAGCTTTTCTACGCTTTCTAGACAGCCTTACAAACATCATTACAACCGCTAAGCGTTTTTGGGCAAATCAACTTTTTCGGAAGCCCTTCCTTCTTTCATGTTTTGCATAGAGGCGTCGATCATGGCCGACGAATCGGCGAAGATTCGAAAGGGAGCCATTGATTCCCTAGGTTCCATCACAATGCGCCCATCGGCGCATTCCGTGATGTGATGATAATCGCCAAACGACGTATCGTGTGGCGTAACGCGCTGGATGGCGATGTTTTTTCCGAAAAGCTTAATCTAATCGCTTTTAAGCGCACACGATCTCGCAAACGGGCCGCTAGCCTCTTCCCTATATCCAAGGAAAAGCAAATAATAGATAAGACGCGAGGAAACTAAGCATGGAAAAGAAGAAACTCGGCGGCCGTTTCTGGGGGACGATCGCCCTCGTCGGCCTCATTGGGCAACTAGCTTGGGCGATCGAGAACAATTACATCAACCTGTGGGTCTTCTCCCAAACCGGCAATAGCGACGCCATCACCTACATGACGATTTTTAGCGCTTTGATAGCCACCCTAACGACCTTCTTCATGGGCACTCTTAGCGACAAGATCGGCAAAAGGAAGGTCTTCATTTCCTGGGGCTTCATCATTTGGGGCGTGACCGTCTTCTCTTTCGGCCTTATAAGCAAAGATAACATGGCTGCCATTTATGGCCCCAGCAAAGCGGTGATGATGGTCGGGATCTGGATGGTGGTAATCGATTGCCTTATGACGTTCTTCGGCAGCACCGCCAGCGACGCTTGCTTCAACGCCATGGTTACGGATATGACGGATAATTCCAACCGCGGCAAGGTCGAAAGCTTCCTATCCGTCTTGCCTTTGTTCGCTAACGTCCTCATGATGGCCATCGGCATGCCGCTACACATCGGGGCCGTTCCTGACGACTATCTTTCTAACCAAATCTCCGAAGGCGTTTACGCCGATGGGGCAAGCGCGTTAGCCAAGGGATGGTTCATCTATTTCATCATCTGCGGCGCCTTAGTGGCCATAAGCGGACTTATCTCCCTTTTCCTTATCCCCAAAGACGAATGCGCGCCTAATCGCGACAAAGGATATCTAGAGAACCTCATCCACGGCTTTAAGCCGAGCGTCATCCGCGAGAACAAACTCCTATATATCGCCTTATTGGTCTTCTTTTGCTTCAATAGCGCGGTCAATTCCTTCATGCCCTACTACATGGTCTATATGCAGCTTCCCGCGGAATTCGGTGGCGCCGCTTTAGTCGGCTTGCCCTTCTATTTGTCGATCGGCGTCATCTTCTTGCTTTCTAGCGCCATCGCCATCTTTAATGGCGTCTTTTTCTTAGACCGTTATGACCGCGTGAAGCAGCTATACGCTTCCTTCGTTTTCTCCGTCATCGGGCTTCTTGGCCTCTTTTTCCTTAATAACATGCCCTCCATCATCGTCTTCGGGACCTTCCTAATCACCGGCTATCTCATTAGCACTTCCATCATCGGAGCCATCGTTCGTGATCTCACCCCCAAGAAAGAAGTAGGTCTCTTCCAAGGCATCCGCATGGTCTTCGCCGTCCTTTTGCCGATGGTAAGCGGGCCTCTTATCTCTAGCGCTTTCTTCCCCATCACCGAATATAGCGACGCGACCAATTTCGCCTTAAGCGGCAAAACGCCGACGAACGTCATGTTCCTAGTGGCGCTTGCCTTCATCGCCTTATCTCTTGCTCCGACTATTTGGCTTGATTTGGCCAAGAAGGAAAAAGAATCAAAGGAGAACGCCTTATGATCAAAGATATCGTCTTAGCCACCCATAATCCCCATAAATTAAAGGAATTCTCCGATTATTTGGCGCCTTTAGACATCAATGTCCATAGCGAGAAGGAATTCGTGAGCAATATCGAGGTCGAGGAAACGGGCTTAACCTACCAGGAAAACGCCTTCATAAAGGCCAATGCCATCAAGCCCTTCTCCCTCTATCCCGTCTTAGCGGACGATTCGGGCATTGAGATAGAGGCTCTTGGCGAACATTTTCCAGGCATTAAGAGCGCCCGCTTCCTTGAAAGCCTCGCTCCTTCTTCCCTAGAAGCGGACCGGAAGCTTCTGGCGATACTAGAAGGAAAGAAGGAAAGATCTGCTTGTTTTTATTGCGTTTTGGCCTTGCTTGATGGCGACGACGTCGAATATTTCCAAGGGGAGTGCCAGGGAGAAATCCTTTATGCGATAACGGGCGAGAAAGGCTTTGGTTACGATCCGATCTTCCGTTCGAAGGAAGGAAAGGTCAATTTCGGGGAGATCGACGAAATGACCAAAGGGAAATATTCCCACCGCGGCAAGGCCGTGAGGAAATTGCTCGATTATCTCAAAGAGAGAAACGAACGCTAGCTTATTTCTTCTTTTTGCCTTCCGCTTTATGCTTTTCTTCTTCCGCCCGCAAGGCGCTTCTTTCCTTAAGCGCTTGGACGTATTCGTTCATGAGCGCGCTCCACTCCTCGCGCTTGGTTTTGAAAGCGAAGATCCAAGGATGCTTCTCTTCCAATTGGCGATAATGGTCTTGGAAGGAGACTTTGATGTTTTCCCAAGAGACGACGAGTTTGGAATCCTTCACCGCTTTGCGGATTCTAGTGAGCAAACCGAGCGACCAGCCGAAGTCGACGAAGATGAGACCATAAGATATCCCAAGCACGAAAGCGAAAGGAAGGGGGTTTTGCGTGACGAAATCGTAAATAGCCACGAAAAGAGGGTTCGCCAAATAAATATAAACAACGCCGATCACCAGCCAAAAGAAACTGAATAATGGACAGATGATCCCTTGGATGTTGCCAGGGCGGTTCGAATAATCCCATAAAGCGGTCTTTAGGCCTTTAATGAAAATCAAGCCAGCCACGTATTCAATAAGGGTCATCATGACACCCGCCACCGCGACGGCTAGTAATTGACTGGCCCAAGATGGCCAAGGCAAAGAAGAAAAGGGAATGAAATTGGCAAAGACATAAAAGCCGACTAACCCAAAGCCATAGAGAGGCAGCATCGGACCCGTCAAAAAGCCAGGATTGACCCATCTCTTTTGCGAAAAGAAGCGACGGAAGAAGAGCTCAATGACCCAACCGCCAATCCCGCCGATGAAAAAGAGGGAGCTCAAAGATAAGAAACCTAAGAAAAATTTCACGGGCGAGGCCTTTCGGGAATAAAGATTTTTAAGGGCTTCATACCAGGAAATTATCCCTTAAAGGCACCGAAAGCGAAAGAGATGAGTGAATGAGAGTTTGCAAAATGTAGCGTTAAGGTTAAAATAGCGTCGTTCTCCTTCCTTAAAGAAGGATCATTGGAAAAAAAGAGAGATAAGCATCATGAAAAAATCCCATTCCTTGCCGCGCATCTTATGCGCCTTGGCCTTCGTTTGCGCGCTAGTCGCCTTCTTCTGCAATTTCGCCCCTGCCTTTAGTGAGGGGTCATATGGTTCGACCCGTGGTAACCTCTTTAATGTGATCTACGGTATGGAAGGTGGCAATTTCCGATACGTCGTCATTCCTTTGGTTATCGCAATGTGCTTGCTTTCTTTGCTCGTGATTGTTTCCGTCGTCGGCTTCGCCCTCGGCGAGAAAGCCCATAAGATCATCGGCGGTTGCATCTTCCTATTAGGCGTGGCCACTGGCGTTTTGTATTTGCTTTCAATTCAATTCTATATTTCCACGAATGGTATCGATCCCGATGCCAGCTTGCCTATCGAAGGATTAGGCGCTGGCTCAATTTGCGTCGCCGTCTTTGCTTTTGCCTCTGCCTTCATCGGGTTCTTGATCGTGATGTTCGGCAAAAAGAAAGTCGCCGTCGGCTAGTCTCCCCTCGTTTCTCGGCCTCCTCCGGGAGGCTTTTTTATTTGGGGTAACCATTTTGGCGAAGCGCCGCTAAGACTTTTTGGGCGCAACCGGCGGCATCCTTCTCGATTTCCTTGCCCCAAAAACGGAGGACCGTATAGCCCTGCGCGGATAAATAGGCGTTGACCTCTTCATCGCGCGCGATATTCCTCTTGATTTTAGGGATCCAATAATCGCGGTGCGTTTTGATCTTCTCTTCGTTCTCGGCGAAACGATAGCCGTGCCAAAATTCCGAATCGCAAAAGACGGCGACTTTGTATTTCTTGAAGGAGACGTCGGGATGGCCATAGACTTTATTGCTATTGGGGCGGTAACGTAGCCCCAGTTTGAATAATTCCTTGCGCAAGGCCATCTCGATCCCCGTGTCCTTGCCGCGGATGCGAGACATGGTATAGGAAACGACGGCTTCTTCCCTCTTTATCCCCATTGGAAATAGAAAGCGCTCTCGCCGAGGAAGCCGCCATCGCCCTCCCGCTCATAAAGCAATTTCGTTTGAT
>CAVKTU010000015.1:0-16702 GCA_963659395.1 Holdemanella sp.
GGATGCACTTTGCATAGCACCAAAAAGCGAAGACATTTAGGATGTGCTTGCTCCAACATCGACAGGCAGGCACGCGCCGTGCTTCCACTAGTTAAAATATCATCTACAAAAAGGATCTTTTTTCCAGAAAGCTTTTCTAAACCACTAACAGAAAGAATAGAGCCAATCTTTTTGCGTTCCTCGTAATGAAGGTCGCTTTGTTTGATATCCTTCTCTTTTTTGATAGCCGATACCATTGGCAAATTCAATTCGCTAAATATTTCTACGACATGGTTATATCCCCTTCTTTCGTCATGGCTTGGATGACTAGGGGCGGGCACAATAATGAAATCTTTGAAGAGAAAATGTAGATAACCTTTTTGTCGAGACAAGAAAGCCTCTTTAAGCTCATAATCGTAACAGCCTTTGAAGTTATATATCATCTTCCGCAACGTCTCGTTATAAGGGTATAGATAATATCCGCGCCATTTATCTAGCTTGATTTTCCGCATGCCCGCTTCCATATGGGCAAAACATTCGGAGCATATTTTTTCCTCGGAATGGATCGCATATAGGGAATCCTCCTCTATTTCCTTAAAGCAATTCTTACAAAAACGCGTTGCATCGTTTGATTTCATCTACGGCCCCTTCCATGGCTTTGCTTCGATAAGAAGCTAAAAAATAAACATCGCCCGTCGGCGCTTCTTTTTTTCGCCCCGCTCTACCTGCTATTTGTATCAAGGTGGCTTTGTCATAAATCTCTTCGTGGTCAGCGTGAGTCACTATGACCTGGAGATTGCTAACCGTTACTCCCCGTTCTAAAACGCTTGTGGCCACTAAATACCTTAGCCTCCCCTCCTTTAACCCTTTGATCTTTTCCTCTCTTTGCTCCGTTTGAGAGTGAAGCAAGGCCCCGTCTTTATTAAATAATCGAAGCGTTCGGAAAAGGCTTTCGGCCTCGCCGATAGTAGGAGCGAAAATAAACGCTGGCTTTTTCTCTTTCTTATATTTCCTAAGCAACCTCAAAATGAAGAATATTTGCCCAATACGTGGCATTAAGCGAAAGGCTGGGACAGGGATCGGATGTTTATGAAAACGAGTGGTAAGTTCTAATGTGTCGTGTCCGTTCTTTTGATATTCCTTTAGCACTTCATCGCTTGGCGTCGCGCTCATCAGAAGCGAATTCCCAAGCAAGGCATTTTTGAAAAATCCCTGCAAAACGTCATTGCCTTTATAAGGAAAGGCGTCAATTTCATCCATGACGATCAAGTCAAAATACTGCGGATAACGATATAGTTGATGGGTGGTCAATACCACAATGTCGCCTTCTAAACGGTCATGATGCCCACCATAAACGGCCACCACTTCGTTTTCCTTAAAGGCGTCCTTCAAACGATGATATAACTCGATAACGACATCACGCCGCGGCAAAGCGAAAGCCACCCTATCCCCACGCCCAATGGCGTAAGCGATGACGCCATAAGAGATCTCCGTTTTACCCGAACCGCAGACGGCATAAACCAACGTATCGATTCCGTTTTGATAATTGGAGACAATCTTATGCGATATCTTGCTTTGCTCTTTGGATAGGGAGAAGGGCAAATAGAAATGCACTTTCTTCTTATCACGCTTCTTCGGCGCTTCAACGTTCGCTCCTTGAAAGCCGACGCAGGCGCGACAATAAAGCGTCCCATCCTTACGGTGGCCAAAATACCGTTCGTCTTTATTGCCGCACCTAGGACACGTAAATTCCAAAGATAGCCCTCATTGATATATAGGGCAATGCGTGAAAAAACAAACCGGTTTTAATGCCCGGTCTTGCTCAAATGATTTAAAGCGGTCTCCTCATCAATTACCTGAATGCCAAGTTCTTGAGCCTTTTGTAATTTCGATCCCGCGCCAGGACCGGCGATGACCAAATCGGTTTTCTTGGAAACACTGCCCGAGCATTTAGCACCGATGCCTTCCAAGATATCTGTCATCTCTTCCCGCGAATATTTTAATAACGTGCCCGTCAAAACAATCGTCTTGCCATAAAAGAAACTGTTCACGTCGACGGTATCCGTCCCTAAGTAGACGGTATTAACGCCAAAGCCTTTCAATTCTTCGATTTCCCGTTGTTTCTTAGGATCGGCGAAGAAAGCGCAAATGGAAGAAGCGGCCACCGGGCCAACATCGCCAAGCTTCATAAGCTCTTCTTCGCTGGCGGCCGCCAAAGCATCGATGTTCTTATAATGCTTAGCCAATACTTTGGCCATTTTCTCGCCGACTTCCTTTATGCCAAGCCCGAATAAAAGCCTTTCAAGCGATTGCTTTTTGCTCGCTTCGATACCATCAAGAAGCATATTCATCGAGCGGTCGCTCCAACCGTCGAGCGCCTTGATTTCAGCGGCATGCTCGCTTAAGCGATAAATATCAGGGATGTCCCGCAAAAAGCCTTCGGCAAAAAGCTCCTCGATGACATTGCTACCCATGGTGTCGATATCCATGGCGTTCCTAGAAGCGAAATGCACCATTCCTTCGATCTTGCGCGAATCGCATTCGGCGTTAAGGCAATAATGCAAACCCTTCACGCGGGTGAGGGGATGTCCGCAAACCGGGCAAACGTTAGGCATAATCCAAGGGATCTGCGTGCCATCGCGGCGATTCAATAAGGGTCCGGTCACCTCAGGGATGACATCGGCGGCTTTATGAAGAGAAACGATATCACCAATCATCAATCCCTTTTCTTTAACGAAATCCTCGTTATTGAGAGTCGCTCTTTGAACGACGCTGCCAGCGACGCGAACGGGCTCTAAAATAGCGTTGGGGGTGACTCTTCCCGTCCGCCCAATCGTCAAGACGATGTCCAACAATTTCGTAGTGACCTCTTCGGGCGGGAATTTATAGGCAATCGCCCATTTCGGTTCTTTGGCCGTGTAGCCTAAAACATCGTAATCATCGATGTTGTCTACTTTCACAACCAAACCATCGATATCATAATCCAAAGTAGGGCGTTTTTTGGCGTATTCCCCCATATAGGCGATGATTTCATCGGGCGACTTCAAAAGCCTTCGCTCATGGTTGGTGCGGAAGCCTAAATTGTCTAGGAAAGCCAAGGCCTCCCTATGCTTATGGATGCCAAGTTCCCTAGCGTTCACCAAATAATACCAAAAGGCATCGAGTTTCCTTGAAGCGGCTACTTTCGGATCGAGGTTACGGATGGAACCCGCGGCAGCGTTACGGCAATTGGCGAATTCGCTTTCGCCCGCTAGACGGCGCTCAATGTTGCAATTCTCTAAGGAAGCCTTGGGCATATAGACTTCTCCCCGCACTTCGAAGGAACGTCTTTCCGTTACGCGAAGGGGAATCGAACGGATCGTTTTGACGTTGGCCGTCACATCCTCACCCATGACGCCATCGCCTCTCGTAACGGCGTATTGTAGTTCCCCGCCTTCATAAACAAGCGACATGCCAAGGCCATCGATTTTCACTTCGCCGACATAATCGACGGAAGGTTTCTTTAAGGCGACTCTAATCTTCCTCTCCCACTCCCGCATCTCGTCTTCGTTATAGACGTTGCCTAGCGAAAGCATGAGTCTTTTGTGGGGGATTTTTTTAAATTCGCTTTGAACTTCGCCACCGACTCTGACCGTTGGGGAATTCTTGCTCTTAAGTTTGGGGAATTCCGTCTCAAGCATCTTTAGCTCATTCATCAAGCGGTCAAATTCGGCATCGCTGACGCTGCTTTGGTTGAGGACGTAATATTCGTAATTGTAGCGATCAAGCAATTGGGTCAATTCCTCGACGCGCCTACTGGCCTCGCTAAGATTCATGCCTCTCCTCCTTGGCTGCTGATTTTGGAAATCATCGGGTGCGAAGAAAGCAAAGTCTTTTGCCCAGATGTTTCAAAACGCACCACCATAATATTAGCATCGATGATCTTAATCACCACGCCATCGCCGAAACGCTCATGATGAACGCGGTCGCCCACCCGCCAATCCTTGATGCCGTTCGTTAAGGGCTTGCTATAGTCTTCCTTGGGCGCTTCCTTGCTTTTGAAATCATCATGCGCCGGCTCATCCATGAAATAGCCGTTATCGCTATCACGCACGAATTTCGGCTTCCATGAACGCCCGCCGTAATAACCGCGCCCGGGCGGCAAGCTTAAACCGGCCTCGCTAATGAATTTAGAAGGCGTGGCGTTGGTATCGGTGGTATAGCTATAACCATTATTGCAAGAAACATAAAGGTTCTTCTTAGCCCTAGTGAAAGCGACGTAGGCCAAGCGCCGCTCCTCCTCTTCACCGTCTTGACCGCTTTCGGCGACGCTTCTTTGGTTAGGAAAAGCGCCGTCATTAAGGCAAATGAGAAAAACGTTATCGAATTCGAGCCCCTTGGCGACATGGATCGTCATCAAGGAAACATAATTACCGTCATTGATGTCGTCTTGCGAGGAAAGGAGGGAGACGTTTTGAAGGTATTCCGAGAAAGTGGATTCTGGATTGTCGCTGATAAAGTGCGAGATGTCATCAAAAAGGGCGTTGACGTTAGCCACCCTATCCTCTTCGGGATCCTCTTCTTCGCTGATGTAATCGAAATAGCCCAAACGGGTGGCCATCTTTTTGAGAACGCTGCTATAAAGTTCTAGGTTCTCATCCAAATCCTTCTTTGTTTCTTCGATGATCTGTACGAATGATTTGGCGGCATTTAAGGCTTTGGGAGAAAGGCAAGAAGGCGTCTCATCGTAAACCATCTTCATCAAGTGGGTGTATTCGCTTTCGGATGCTTCCTTAGCGCTTTGTCTAAGGTGATCGAGGCTAGTAGCCCCGATTCCCCTCGTCGGGACGTTAATAATCCTCTCGAAAGCGATGTTATCGAGCGGATTGACCAATAAATTGAAGTAAGCCAACATGTCTTTGACTTCCATTCTTTCATAGAATCGTAGCCCACCGAAAATACGATAAGGAATTCGTCGGTTTTTAAGGGCCATTTCAAAGGGCCTGGTCATATACGCCGAACGATATAAGATGGCAATATTACGATAATCGTGATCGCCACTAGGCATAAATTGATGGCTGGCGATATCGGAGATGCGCTTGCTTACCCAGGTCGCCTCATCTTCGCTATTGGGTTCGCAATCGGTCACGATCTTGCTTCCTTCTTGCCCATTGGTGAATAAGTCCTTAGCAATGCGTTTTTTGTTGTTGGTGATAAGTTTGTTGGCCGCCGAGAGAATGGTTTTGGTCGAACGGTAATTCTCGTTGAGGATGATCGTTTCAGCGCCAGCGTAAGTGTGGTCGAAATTCAAAATGATCGATTGGTTGGCGCCACGCCATGTATAGATGGTTTGATCGGGGTCGCCCACGACATATACCGAAGTTTCGGGGGTGGTAAGTAGTCGCATCAAATGGAATTGCACGTCATTGGTATCCTGGAATTCGTCGACCAAGATGTGCTCGTAACGCGATGCCCATTTAGCGCGAATATCCTTGCGATTCTCCAGTATTTTGATGGTATAAAGCAATAAATCGTCAAAATCCAAGGCATTGCACGCCGTTTTCATCGATTCGTAAGTCAGATAGAATTGCACATATTTCTTTTCGTCTTCGAAGCTGTTCTTCGATAGGGAAATGTCTTCTGGATAAATTCCTTTCGTTTTGTTCCTGTTGATAAAGCGGGCGGCTTCTTTCACGAAGGGATCTTTTTTCTTATAACCCAAATCGGCGGCGATATTGCCAATCAATTGCTTTTGATCGTCTTCGTCAAAAATCGTAAAGGAAGCAGGATAGCCGAAAGCCTTATGCTCCTCCCGTAAAAAACGAGCGCAAAAGGAATGGAAGGTCGAAATCGACAAAAAGGGGCATGAGCCTAAGATCTCCGTAACGAGCTTGCTGGCCCTTTGCTTCATTTCGCTAGCGACCTTATTAGTAAAGGCGATAGCGAGGATCTTCGAAGGGCTGACACGCCTTTCACCGATAAGATAGGCGATGCGGTAAGTCAAAACGCGGGTCTTGCCGCTTCCCGCGCCGGCGATGATGCGGACGTATTTAGAAGTGGTTTCGACCGCTTCTAATTGTTTGGGATTTAAGGTTGAACGATAATTTGGCATAGCCCACATAGCATAGCGCTAAACGCCTATCTCTTCTATAGATTATAGAAGAAGTCTCGATGAGGGGCCAAGAAAATCGATATTTATATACATTGGATACATCTTTGTTTGGGCAAACCGCTCATAATGACGATAATTAAAAAGATGAATCTTTTTCGAAAAAGAAGCAAACCAACGGAAAACATCTCTTTGATGGCTATCGCCGAGGCGCTACTTGGCGTCGCCTCCTTGCTTATCGCCTTCGTGCCGGAAATCGGTATCGGGCTTACTTTCTTATTGCCTCTTTTAAGCGCCGCCATCGGCTATTTATGCTTGCCTAAATATTTGCCTGCGTATGTTCTATCCGCCATTGCCCTTTCTTTGGGGGTGGCGTCGTTTAATATCGCTGAGCCTTTGCTTATCGTCATGCCATCCATCCTCATTGGCACCTTAATGGGATTCTTACTAAGCAAAAGAGAAGCCTCTGGATTGGTTGTTTTCTTGACGGGGCTATTACAATTGGCGCTCGATTATGCCGCGATCGCTTTATTGGAAGCCACTATCTCCATCAATCCAATCGATACGTTCTTACGTCTTTTCGCTCTAGAAGGGAAAGAGAAGGCGATAAGCCTGATTCCGTCGCTGATGCTTGCTATCGCCTTGGCCCAAACGAGTCTTACCTATTTCCTTTTTGGTTTGCTTTCCATAAACCGCGAAGACGAAAGCGGCTGGGTTCATTGGCCGTTTGAACGCGTTTTGTACCCCTCTTTAGGAATCGTGATGGCCGCTTTATCGTTAGGAATCGGCGTTATTAGCCGCTTATGGGGAGCGTTGCTACTAGTAGGCAGCTTATATTTTTCCGTTATGTCCGTCGCCAATTTCCATAACGAAAAAAGAGCGTGGGTATATATCGCCTTGGTTATATTGATAATTGCCGCTTTTTATCTTCGCGCTATCTTGTCCCCCTTATATAGCGAAGGCCTTCTTCTCTATTCCTTTTTTGGAATAGCGCTTGATTTCCTCGCCCTCTTATCTAACCTATTAAAAGGAAAGGATCGCGATGAAGTTTCTTAAGAATTTTGGCCTTGGGCTACTCACCATCTTCCTCTTGCCCTTCTTTTTGGTGTTGCTCGCCATTGCGGCCGTCTATCTTTTCTTCGTCTATCTCGTCGAGCTCTTCCGTAACACCATTCGTTTCTTCAAAGGCGAAAAGGGCTTTAGACAATTGCCTGAGGATTTGCAAGTCGCCGCCATCAAGGAAAAGAAATTCCAACAATCCTTGCCTCAAGAGGCTCCGAAAAACGAGGCGGCGCCTACCCCTCCTCCCACCAACGTCTATATCCAGCAAAATTATTATCAAAAGGATCCCAACCAAAACCTTCAGGATTTCATTAAGGAAGCTAATGCCTCCTCACAAACGCCGTATCTTAGTCAAAGCCCCTCTAATTTTCCAAATAACCCTGCAATTCCCAATCATTTTGTGGAGGATAGTCAGCCAAACCTCAATCAAATCCCTTATTCGCCCGACCCCGAGAAGGTCTATGACGAAAATGAGGCGCCGCATAATAACGAACCAAACGACCTAGGAGGAAACTTATGAAAACATTGGTCGGCATAACGCTTAACGACTCCGATCGCCGCTTGTTAATCATTTTGCTGGTCATTGCTTTAATCGTCTTTTTGCTGTTAGGCGCCTTAGGGATGCTCATCCGTTACCTCAATAAGCGGATGTCCCGCCGCATGGATTACGAGATTCATGACGCCGTAGTTTACCGCGTCATCCAAACGCCCGAGCAATTAGCCAAATATGGCCGGGCCAAGAACTGGCAACTATTTTGGAAACAAGCTTCCCCTGCCTATTTAATCGCGCTTGTTAGCCTTCTTTTCTATCTAATCTATAGTCTGATAAGTAAAAATTGGCATGAGGATTTCTGGGGCAATTTCTCCACTTTGTTCTATGAGCTCGATTGGGGCAACCCCGATAATTACGCGAATGTTTTCGGAATCACTTTGTTAGCCAAATGGCCCGAAGCCATCCGCGTACCTTCTTGGCATAACGAATACTGGGCGTCGTATATCCTCGTTCCTCTTTGGATTGCGTCTATCGTCTATTATTTAGTCGCCTGCCAAGCCTTCTTAGCAAGAGCTTTCTTGCTTAACAAACGCACCCACACCGTCTTCGAGAAGAACTTAGACGATTTCAATTTCTTCGATGATATTAAAAATAACGCCCCGGCTGACCAGGGCGTCAATGTCAATCCGAATAACGACACGCCGACTAAATAAACATATCGACGATTACATATAGAAGCAAAATAGCCAAGGCAATATCGAAGCCGACAATCGTCCAAAAGATCCGTTTGCGAGAACGGTTCTTTCTTTCCTCCTCGGGCGTTAAAGCGTTGCTATTGGGCGTTTCGTTAACTGCGTTTCCCATATCTTCAATATTTTAGCGCGCTAGACGTTCTAGGATAAGGCTCAGTATCGCGAATGTTGCTAACACCGGTCAGATACATAAGGAAGCGATCAAATCCCAAACCGAATCCGGCATGTTTGCAACCGCCATATTTACGAAGGTTCAAATACCATTCAAGGCCTTTGGTGTTGCCGATCTCATCCATCTTCGCTTTAAGCAAGTCATAACGTTCCTCGCGTTGGCTGCCACCGACGATTTCGCCCTCGCCCGGGACCAACAAATCACAAGCGGCCACCGTCTTGCCGTCGTCATTTAAGCGCATGTAGAACGCTTTAATGTCTTTGGGATAATTGATTAAGAAGACCGGGCCTTTGACGACATTCTCGGTAAGATATCGCTCGTGCTCGCTTTGAAGATCCATCCCCCATTCGATTTTGCTGTTCTCGAATTTATGCCCTTCGGCCACCGCTTGTTGGAGCAAGGCGATGCCTTCGGTATATTCCATCCTCTTGAAGGAAGAATGACGAACATCGTCAAGCTTCTTCAAGACGGTGTTGTCGATCCATTTATTGAAAAATTCCATTTCGTCAGGGCATTTCTTTAGAACATAATCGATGCAGAACTTAATCAAATCCTCGATTAGGTTCATATCGTCTTCCAAATCGGCGAAGGCGATTTCGGGTTCGATCATCCAAAATTCGCTAGCATGCCTAGGAGTATTGCTCTTCTCGGCGCGGAAGGTGGGACCGAAGGTATAGACGTTACGGAAGGCCAAAGCGAACGCCTCAACATGAAGTTGCCCGCTGACGGTAAGAGAGGCACGGCGGCCATAGAAATCATTGATCGGATCTTTAGCATCGGTGGTGACGGTAAAGACCTGCCCCGCCCCTTCGGCGTCATTGCCAGTAATAATTGGCGTATGAACATATACGAAATCACGTTCTTGAAAGAAGGTGTGGATGGCCATGGCAAGAACGCTTCGAACGCGGTAAAGAGCGTCGAAAGTGTTGGTGCGTGGACGTAAATAAGCTTCCTCTCTAAGGAATTCGAAGGAAGTTTTCTTCTTTTGTAGCGGATAATCCTCCGCCACATCGCCTAGCAACGCCACTTCTTTGGCGTGCATTTCAAACGGCTGTGGCATATTGGGAGTTAAAACGATATTCCCCTTAACCTTGACCGCTGTTCCTAAACGATAATGAGAAACTTCGTCATAGTTAGACAAGCCATCCGAATATACGATCTGCAAATTCTTAAAACAGGTGCCATCATGGACATGAAGGAAACCCACTTTGCCGTTATTGCGATTGGTCTTAACCCATCCCTCTACTGTAACATCCTGGAGTTTCTCTAATTCTTCTTGGGGCAACGACATCAATTCTCTTAAACGAATAGCTTTGCTTTCCATATGTGCCCTCCTCTCTTTTGTCAAAGATGATTATATTTAAGTAACGACGCGTCTTAAAGACGCAACCGAAAATCTATGCCTATTAAGATGCTTATATCTTTCTGCCAAGAACCGAAAGTTAAATAGTCGAAGAGGTTTTGGATTTAACACCCCCCCTCCTCAAAACATAAATGATGTCCGGCAGACATCCTAGAATATCTGCCGGGTTCTCGCCTCAGCCCTGAGTAGGTGGCACACTCCATCAGGGTTCGGACTTGCGCGCTTCTTATCTGGCGCCCCGTTCAAGTTGTGGTTACTCTACCCTCATGTGGTGGCCCAACGCGGTTTTTCCCGTTGATAGTATGGGTTGAAAGGGCGGCGTTCTGCGAATCGCCATGAGAAGGCCCGTGGCGCCGAATTGCTCCGGCGCTCGACTTTCAGTTTTATCCCCGTCCATCTACGGAGCCCAGATTTCACTGAGGCGTGTCCACCGCCTTCTTACACATCATAACACTTTTGTGTTAGGCTCGATGGCATCTCATTTTTGTTTAACATATTTAACATATTCGCGGATTCGCGTTAACATTCATAACTAATTAATAAAGGAACGCGTTTACTTTTCTTCTTCGTAATTGTCTAATATTTAGAAGATTAAATAAAAGCACCGCCGATTTGCAGCGATTTTTAGAATTTTCGATAATCCGATATCCGCCAATTAGGATCTACCCCTAATGATAAAGGAGCAAATAATTTTTCTTCGTATAAGTAGCTAGCGACCTTAGCAATCATAGCTGCGTTATCGGTTGTGCACCATAATGGCGGTATAACCAAATCGATATCGGTCCCCTCTAATTTCAATTTCATTTGCTCCCGCAAATAGGAATTGGCGCTTACTCCTCCCGCCAAAACGATTTGTGTAACGTTATAACGGGACGCGGCAATCATCGCTTTGTCGATAATCATGCCGATGGCAACGTCCTGGAAGGATTTGGCCATATCATTGATTCGTATTTCCTCGCCCTTCATTTTTAAGGTGTTCACAAGATTGATAACGCTGGTCTTTAAGCCAGAATAAGAGAAATCCAAACTGCCATCATGCGATAAGGGGGTTGGCAAATCATAAGTGTGTTCCCCTTTTTTGGCGGCCATATCAATGGGCAATCCGCCAGGATATGGCATTCCTAAAACGCGAGCCACCTTGTCATAGCATTCGCCCACGGCATCATCCTTCGTCTCGCCGACGATTTGGAAAGACATCGGCTTATCCATGATGACAAGCTCGGTGTTGCCACCGCTTACGACGACGCACAAAAGAGGATATTGGAATTCCTTCACATAAGCGTTCGCATAAATATGTCCCGCTAAATGGTGAACGGGGATAAGCGGTTTATTGTATATAAAAGCCAACGTTTTCGCGGCTTGTAGACCGATATGCAAGCAACCGATAAGCCCAGGGCCTCTCGTCACCGCGAAAGCGTCCATATCCTCAAAACCCATCTTGGCTTCCGCCAAGGCCTCTTGAAGGCAGACGCCGATATTTTCGGTATGGAGCCGCGAAGCCACTTCAGGCATGACGCCGCCATATTTGGCGTGCACCGCCACTTGGCTCGAGATGACATTGGCCAATAACTTGTCGTTATCGAGTATTGCCACCGCCGTTTCATCACAGCTGCTTTCAATTGCCAAAATCCGACTCATAACAAACTCCTCATCATATAAATGGCGTCCTCGCCATCATCGTAATACATCTTTTTGATCGTCACGTCGTTATAGCCTGCCTGCAAATAAAGCGAATGGGCGGGGAGGTTGCTCACCCTTACTTCTAAGGTGATATATTCGACTGGCTCTTCTTGCTCACGGCATATCCTTTCCATCTCCTTAAGCAAAGAGGAAGCGACTCCTTGTTTGCGGTATGGAGAGGAAACGGCCAAACGATTAATCGTCGCACTGTCGAAGGTAATCATGAAATCGATATAGCCAACCATCTTATCATCTTGGAAAACGCCCAAAAGAAAGGCGCACGGATTCTTTTCGAGCTCATATTCGATTTGCTCTAACGGCCAGGGAGAAGGAAGGCATTCCCTTTCCAAGGCGAAGACGCTAGAGGCGTCGCCTTTAACGAGTTTCCTTATGATCCTTGCTTCCATCAAAGAAGGTCCTTTAAGTACACCGGCTTAGCGGCCAATACGTCTATGACTTCGTTATCTTGGTTAGCCAAGCGCAAAAGGTTAGCAAAAAGATTAGGCTTTTTAGATTCCCTACCTAAATAAGCGATATCGCCCATCAAGGAATAATCAGGGTGCTTTTCGATATATGAAAGAACCTCCTCATTACTCCAGATGGTATCGGCCAATAGAACCTTTTGGCCTTGATATACGCCGATATAGGAACGATTGCTACGGGCATTCATCAGGCAAATGCTAGGTTTTTCATCGTCTTGCATATCCATGAGACTGGAAATCATATACAGCTTGGCATGCGTCGCTAACGCCGTCACTTTGGCTACGCTTACGGCGATACGGACGCCAGTATAAGAGCCAGGCCCCTTGGCCACGATAACCTCGTCTATCTTTTTAGGATCGAGATGGTGTTTCTTGAATAACTTGTCCATCTCATAGACAAGGAATTCGCTTTGCTTTTGCCAAGCGTCATATTCCACCGAGTCGAGCAACCGGTGATCGATGGCCACCGCACACGATAGATTGCGGTTAGAGGTGTCGATAAGAAGACTAATCATGGAATTTCTCCTTGATATCAGCAATAACTTTTTCCCAATGTTCCCCTTCGCCAGAAACGTTTATTTCACGAAGATTGTCACCGCGATTATGGATGATGATCGATAAAGGATTGGGCGGCAATAAGGGGGCAATGAAATCCGGCCATTCGATAAGGCAAACTCCATCTCCTTCGATATATTCTTCTAATCCCAATTCGATGTTCTGCCCTTCAAGCCGATAAGCGTCAATGTGATACATCGGTATCCGCCCATCGAAATAGCACTTCATAATATTGAAGGTCGGGGAAAGGACATCGTCTTTGACTTGCAGGCCCTTGCCTACGCCATTAACAAAAGTCGTTTTGCCTGCGCCTAGGTCGCCTTTAAGCAAAATGACGTCGCTTGGTTTAAGGAAAGCAGACAAAAAGGAGCCGAATTCCTTCGTTTCTTCCTGGCTATGAGATAAGAATTGATGTTCCATAACTCCCCCCTAAAACGGCATGCAAATTATAGTGCCCGATGTGTTAAGATTCTAGCATTATGAAAGAAGCGCGAATCATCATCATCGGAGCAGGACCGATAGGCTTATACGCCGCTAGCGAGCTAGAGAAGGATGGCAAGGATTATCTCCTTCTCGAAAGCGAGTCCTATCTCGGTGGCCAAATCAGCAAATTCTATCCGCAAAAGCTGGTAGTCGACGTGCCGCTTTTTGGCGAATGTAAGGCCATCGACATCGTCAATAAATTAAGCGATGACCTCGATAAAACCCACATCCATTTGGGCGAAGAGGTTCTATCGATCACCAACAAAAATCAAAATATCATCGTCAAAACGGCCTCGGATTCCTATTTAGCCAAGAATATCATCATCGCCACGGGGCTCGGAAGAAGCCTTCCTAGGCCTTTGAGGGTAGAGAAGGAAAAAGAATGCTCTAATATCCTTTATGACCTCCAAGATCCTAAGATGATAATCGGGAAGAAAGTAGCCATCTTCGGCGGCGGCGATAGCGCCCTCGACTGGGCTAGGGATCTTTCCAAAGTCGCTAAGCGCGTCTCCCTCGTTCACCGCCGCACGGAATTCCGTGGCGACGCCCATACCATTGCTGGATGCGATGTTTCCCTTTATCTCCCCTACATTCCGCGAAGCATTGCCATTAAGGATGATAGAGCCGTTTCCGTCACAATCGAAAACGTCGCCGATCATTCCTTGTTATCACTAGATATCGATTATATCTTCGTCAATTACGGCCAAGTGCCTACGCCCTCCACTTTCGGTTTTGCCTTATCCGATAACGGCTTCGGACTTATCCATAAAGAACATTACGAAATAGCACCCCACATCTATGCTGCAGGTGATGTTTGTTATGACGAAAGCAAGAAGAAACGCATGCTTCCTGGCTTTGAAGAAATCGACGAAATTTTAAAAGCCATCGCAAGATAGGCCAATGAATAAGAGAAAAGATTCTCCAAACACCGCTTGGAAAATCCTCTTATGCGTTTCACAAATTGAGAAGGTTAATAGACAATACGGAATTTTCGCCTCTTGTAGCGGGCTTCCAATCAAGAATACGCCCCATTCTTTCTTAGAATTTTCTTTGCCTCTCGGCGAATTCTTCTCGATAGGCCTTTCCGCCCTCTAAGAAAGATCCATCATCTTGAAGATGGCAGACACCGGATTCTTAAAACAGATATGAATGTATTTCATATAGTCCTTGCTTTTGTCGTGGGTGATGCATCTTAAGGCGTCTTCCATATAGTTCGAAATAATCTTTGAAATGGCATTCCACATAAATGGCTTTGATGTCTTCCAAGCCGAATTCGATGTTTTCCTTAGTGACTCCGAGGCAAAGTGGATAGTCATGAATTTTCTTTAGGTTCTCGTTCATGGGATTTCCCTCCTTATGTGTCCAATTGCAGGAAGGAAGCTAAAAGAATTGGTCAAACCACATTTGACAAATAACTAAGATAACCCTACCTAGCTGCCAATTATTTTTGGCGAAAATGATCTTTTTTTATGCGTTTTCGCCAAAAATATGATTATTCGAAAAGATCTTTTATCGACACAAAGGTTTGTATTTCTTTGGAATACGCATTCTCTTCCACCCCATTCAAAGCAATCATGGAAAGATGTATGGCCGCTTTCGTCTTGCTAAGACGAACAAAGTCATCTTTCTTTCGATTTAACGAATCGATATCTTTGCCGCTCAAGCAATAAGGAGAATCACAATATTTGATTTCGAAAAGATTCACGATGTCATCCTTCCTTTCGATAACCATGTCTATCTGGGAGCCATAAATGCCCGTCTCTTGCTTCTTCTGACAGGACCAGGGATAAACGGCGGTATACACCCCCGCTATACCCAAAGCCTTCTTGATTTGGGCGACATGAAGCAAGCAAATCCTTTCAAAGGCCAATCCTTTCCATGTATTTAAGGTTGGGGTGTTAAGCTGATTGGACCAAAAACAATCGTCGTTCGTCCTTTTAACGAGAAAATGGAAATGAAAAATAACAAAAGGATCAATTAATTGATATAAAACAGACGTCTTCTTATAGTGAAAAGGCGAATATTCGCGAATGAAGCCGCAGTTTACAAGATCCTCCAATTTGTTTGTAAAATTGCCGTTATCAATTTCTTTCGTTCCCTCTAAAATCTCCTTCTTTGTCAATCCGCATTCTTTTTTAGAGAGGGTTTCTATGATTTTCATATAGCCTTCAGGGCTAGAGAAAAGCGAAGAGAAAATATACTTTAATTCATTTTTTAAGGGCGCATTGGTCGCAAAGAAGCAAGCGTCGATAAATTGTGGAATAGATTCTCCCTTGGTTAAATAATTCCAATAATGAGGCACGCCGCCAATAACCATATAGGCTTCCAATATTTGCTTTTTCGTGAGCGAAAGATTTTTGGAAGAGCAATATTCTTCGCATTCCCTAAGCGAAAACGGCTCAAGATATATCTGCGTGGTAACCCGGTTATACAGACCACCTTTGCTATGAATGATGTTATTAATGATCCAAGAAGTCGCGGAAGAGCAAATAATAAGCAGTACGTCATTTCTTGCCGAAGCCCAGCCATTCCAAAAATGCTCAAGAGCCTTTATGAAATTGGACTTTTTTGTATACATCCATGCGATCTCGTCAAGAAAAACGACTTTTTTCTTTTCTTTTGAGCTGCTTATGAATTGCTTTAAACAAGAAAAGGCGGCAAACCAATCTTTCACCGGCGCCTCGCTCTTGTAGCCAACATCGTCCAAAGAATTCATGAAAGCGGCAATTTGCTCGCGTGTTGTTCCTTGATAAATCCCAGCGTGACGGAAAAAGATTCTGTTCTCAAAAACCGTGCTCACCAAATAGGTTTTGCCGATTCTCCTTCTGCCATAAACGGCAATGAAACTAGATTCTTTCAAGGCGTAATTTTCGTTTAGGATTTTGATTTCCTTTTGTCTGCCAACCATCATAGCCAACTCCATATTTTTGGCGAAAACATCAAAATTTAATGCACTTTCGCCAAAAATAATATAGCAAAAAGCATTTCTTCATTCAATTATCTTTGGCGAAAATGATCTTTTTTATGCATTTTCGCCAAAAATGTTTGTGCTGCCCGCCTTCTTCAGGAGGTATTTGCATTCATGATTGCTAACCTCAAGAGCAAAAGCAAGTTTAAGACAAATGTTCAATGAAGGATTAGAACCCCCGAGATAATTGAAGAATATAACTGTCTAGAGATCTTGGCTTTGTTATAAAGATCAGCGGCATTCTAGAAGCCATGTTCGTTCATCGAAACATATAGATGTTCTTCTCTTCGTTGTTGCTATGCCTTTTGATATCTTCTTCTAAGGTCTCAGCGGATGATTTTGTTATAAATAATTCTAGGTTGATTGTCTAGGAACGGGTAAAAACGTCATTATAAGGTTATTGTTTCCGATTAATTCCTTTGCTATGTTCAAAAATCTATATCTAAATTGATTCAAGGATTGATCTTTTGAACGAAAGGACGGTTTTCCCTTAAGAATTTTTGATATAAGTCCTCGACGGCCACATCATCGAAAGGGAAGACCCTTCGCTTCATCATATCTTTTGTCTCAAAGAAAGATTTCCGAATGGCCATAGTCAAATCGGCGGGATAGCCATAAGTAAGAA